>JAHFDQ010000273.1 GCA_023248915.1 Archangiaceae bacterium
AAGGGAGTTTCCAACAGCGAGGCGGCCCGGCTGCTCTCGGTCTCGAAGGCCACCATCCGCACCCACCTCGAGCACATCTATCGCAAGCTTGAGGTGACGAACCGGGTCGAGGCGGTGACCGAGGGAATCCGAAAGGGACTCATTTCGGTCTGACCCGCCCCGACCCTTTCCCGCACCTTCGCTAGAACACGGCCCCGATGTTCAAGGTCCCGTCGTACCGGCCCGACGAGAACGAGTTCGGGTGGACGATGTTGGTCGCGAAGCCCTGGTCGAACAGCACGTTGTACCCGAAGCGCGCGTCGGCGGTGATGAGGCCGAAGTGCGCCCGGACGCCCGCCCCGAGGGGAATGTTGCCGGTCGTGTCGCTGACGAAGTCAGGGCGCGGTTCGCCCCGCACCGTGTAGCGCGACACGCCCACCCCTGCGAGCAGGTACGGCTGAACGACAGTCTCGGTCAGCCCCACCGTCGCCACCGCCTGGCCGCCGTTGCGTACCAGGTCAGGCCCCGTCGACAGCTCCAGCGGTCGGGTCGAGGCGCTGCTGTCCAGGTTGTTGGTCGCGCCGGTGTAGTTCAGCTCGAGCCCCAGGATCTTCGTCGGCTTGAAGCCCAGTCTGGCTGCCCAGGACGGTCCCGGCTGCACCACCGGGGCCAGAGAGCCAGTGTAGGCCTCGACGCCTGCACCGACCTCCGCCTGCGCTCCCTTCATCATGTCTCGCGGTTGATATGCGTTCTGCGCAAGCACCGGGGCTGCCCCCAGCACGAGCACTGCTGCACACGACAAGAATGCGGTCTTCATGGTTCACGGTTCCTTTCGGTCGCTAGCCCACACGCTGCTCCGAGGAAGAAGCTTCGGCGCCAACCCCCGATGCGCAAGGAGTGGACAGGGGGCCGTGAGAAGGCAGGCTCGGCCGCGAGCCCACCTTCCGGACGTGAAAGAGTTACTGCCGCGGCGCCGGCGAAACCGGGGGTTACTGCTGGCAGAATCCCAGGTTGGCTCCGGTGGTCGTCGTCACCTTCTGGCAGGCCTTACCTGCCGAGCAGGCGGCGTTCGGTTCGGTCGCGCACCGGGCAGGCGGGCTGGCCACCGCGCAGCTGACGTCGCAGGGCTGCGCGCAGGTAGCCGTCGTCGACCCCGCCGCAACCCGGCAGACCAGGCCCGAGGCGCAGGCCGCGCCCTTGAAGGCGTCGGTCTCGGCGCAGGCTTCGCCCAGGGCGGCGACGGTTTCTTTCTGGGGCACGCAGACGCCGGTGCCGTCGCTGCTCACCAGCGACCGCCCGTCGGCCGGCGCGGGAATGCAGGACGCGTGCACCGCGCCCACGTCGGCGCAGGTGCCGGCGGTGGTGCTGAACACGTCGCAGGACTTCATGCAGACGCCGACGACGGCGTTCGGGTCTTCGAGCCGGTACAGGTTGACGCAGGTCTCATCGGTGCCGCACGCCGGCTGCGGGGTGTAGCCCCAGCGCGGCGTGGCCGCGTTGCACATCTTCAGGCACTGGCCGGTGTCGCCTCGGGTGAGCGCGCACTCGAAGCCCGTCCCGCATTGCAGGGCCACGGTGGCGGCTGAAGCCTCGCGCTTGCATGTCTGCCCGGCCCCGGCGCCGCCCGGGAGCTTGCAGGTCGCGATGGAGATGACCTGGCTCGAAAACCGGAAGAAGTCGTACGTGCAGTTGCCGGTCGCCACGTCCTGGGTCGGCAGGCCGTGGTCGTCACGGAGCAGGCAGGTGTTCGAGGCGGGTACCTCGAAGACGACCAGGCCGGCGTCGGGGCCGGGGCCCCCGTCGGCCAACACCCCTGCGTCGGCGGGTGCCTTCTGCGCGCACGCGAACTCCGAGCCGAGGACCCCAAACGGCAGGCAGCCGACGTCGAAGTTCGAGTACACCGCCCCGGTGCAGAGCTCGCCGCGATCGCACTGGGTGGTCGCCGTGCATGACCTGGTGCAAAAGTTACCGAGGCTCTCGTAGACCGAGACGCAGGCCGCTCCGGCGGGGCAAGAGGCGCAGGTCCCGGACGGGCAGTCGACGGTCCTGCAGGCTTCGTAGATCTTCGGAGCGTCGCAGGTGCCGCCGGTGGCGAGGGACGGGTCGTACACGCCGTTGCAGATGCCGCCCTCGGAAGCGCACGAGTCCTTCGAGGCGCGCGTGAAGGGCAGGCAGCTGCAGGTGCCGCCGACGCAGGCGGCCTGGCCCGCGCCGCAGACCGCGTTGTTGCACGAGGTGGTGGTGGGCACGCACTGGAAGGTGTTCGCGGCGTTCTTCACGCAGATGCCGGCGTCGCAGCCGCTGCACATTCCGCCGTCGCAGACGGTGCACCCGTCGATGCACTGGTGAGACTTCTCGTCGCACTTCTGGTTCTGGCCACACCCGCCCGTGCAGGGGCCGCTGGTGCCGCCGCCGCCTCCATCGGTCCCCGAGTCAGGGTTGTTCGTCGGAGGCGGACAGGCGGAAAGGCCCAGGGCGAGAGCCCCGACGAGGGTGGCGATTCGTGCTTTCATGTTGGGGGAGTTCCTTGCAGGTCGGCCGTTGCGAGGGCGCGGAATGTAGGGGTGGCGATTGGGGAGTGTCAACGAGTAGGCGCGCCGCCCGACCGCGTCGCGCCGCCGGCTTCTAGAACGTCGCGGACAGCCCCCAGGTGAGCCCCGAGTAGGTTTCCTCGGCGACGCCGCCGCACTGAGTGTCGTCGCAGGGCCACTTCTGGCCCTGGCCGTAGAAGATGTCCGAGTAGCTGACCAACCGGTAGCGCACCGAGTAGCCGAGCGGGCCGTAAATTGTTCCGGTCAGGCCGCCCTCGACCGAGAAGCCTCGGCCGAAGGCGCCGCCCTCGAACGCCGACGGGTTGCCGTAGCCGGCGATCTCGTCCTGGCCGGCCTTGGGGTTGAGGAAGTAGCTACCGGAGAGCTGAATGCGCACCAGCTTCGCCAAAGGGACGCTGACGTCGATACCGACGGACGGGTACCCCCGGTGCGAACCCGGGAGCGGGACGTTGGCGGTGGGGTCGACCTCGAACGTGCGCATCTCGTAGCCGGCGCGGAGCCCGCCGTACCCCACCAGCGGATCGGCCCGGTCGCCGTACGAGAAGAAGTAGCGGAACACCGCCGAGGCGGTGAGCGCGTCGTCGACCGAGACGACCTGCTTCTCGGGCGTGTCCCACGACGGCGTCTGCACACGCACGTTGGTGAGCGACCAGCCCCGCCCGTAGGTGCCGGTCAGCCCCAGCCCCGAACCGATGCCGGCCTTGGGCACCGCCACCAACGGGAAGAGTTCGACAGCGATGACAGCGCCGGCGTAGGGCACTTCAGGAGAGAACTTGACGGTGTCTCCCTTTGGCACGTTCGTCGGATCTTTCGCAAACTTCGCGTCGTAGTCGTTGCACGAATTCACCCCTGCCACTGCGCCTCCAGGCCGCGAGCAATACGAGCGCCAGACGGTCGAACCCGCCGCCGTCACCGTCAGGATTTTCGGACCGGCCCGCGGGCCAGGCTTGCGACCGAGCATGTCCGGGTCGACGTCGGGGTTCGCGTCGGACCCTCCGGCGCGCGATTCCTCGGTTCGTCCCGACTCTGAGCCGCCCTGCTCGTCCCCGCCTTCGCCGCCTCTCTTGCCGTGGCCCCGCGCCGCCTCTTCGCCCGACTCGGCTGCACCCGTGCCGGCCTTTCCCGCCGCCGTCTTCGCGGCCACCGCGACGGCCTTAGCGAGCTTCTTGGCGTGCTCGGCCAAGATGACGCCTGCCTTGACGGGCAGCTCCTTCGACCAGAGCTCTTGCCCCGTCGAGTCGAGGATGCGCACCTGGAAGTTGTCGGTGACGGTGCCCTCGACCGCCGCGTCGAGCCCCAGCGCCACGGACAGCTTGCCCACCGCCGCCGCGGTCATCGCCGCTTGCCCCTTCAACTTCCGCCGCGAGGCGGCCTCGCGGTAGGTGTCCAGCGGGACCACCTTCACCACGTCGGCGATGGTCAGCGCCGTCTCGACCTGATTGCGCAGGCGGTCCTGCTTGTCACCGTCGAACTCGAGGACCACGACTTTCTGCGCGAACGCGGGTTTCGCGCCGAGCGCGAGCACGAGCCCGACGAGCCCAAACCAACGACTGTTGCTCAAGTGCGCTGCCTCCGTCGCATCGGCCCCTTGACGCCTGGGCTGCTGTCTACCGTTCCCCGGGGAGATCGTAAAGCGCGTTGCCGTTCCGACCGGTCCGGGGCGGCTTCGTCACCCTCGCTGCACTGCCCAGCCGCGGGCGTTGGCGGCGCGCACCAGGCCGTTGCCGTCGTCTCCATAGGGCGCGACGACCAAGGCCGAACCGGCGTACTCGAGCATGGGCAGGTCTCCCTCGCCGTTGCCTACCGCCAGGGCCGGCCTCACGCCCCGCGACTCGAGCTGCTGCACTTTCCCCGGCCCGAAGGGAATCGGCTGCTCGACGCGGCGGGTGAGCTGACCGGCGGCGATCTCGGCCTTGACGGCGATCACCCGGTCGAGGCCCACGCCCAGGCCCTCGACTCCCACCGCGACGATCCAGACCGGGCTCGCGGACACGATCCAGATCTCGTGGCCCGCGGCGGCGAGCTCGTCCAAGAGCGGCCGGGTGAAGGGAAACAGGCGCCCCTCGAACCTCCGGGCGAAGAATTCGCGGCACAACCCTTCCAACGCGGCCTCGGCCAGGCCCGCCATCAGCTCGACGGCGAAGGCATAGCCGGCGGCGGCGTCGATCGCCACCCGCCGCTCGTACTCCGCGTAGATGCCGCGGGAGGGCCCGGCCGGAAGCAGCCCCTCGGCGGCGAGCCAGCGGAGCAGGTCTTCGCCCACGTCGCCGCGCCAGAGAGTTCCGTCGGCGTCGAACGCCACGGGCCCGCGCGCCACGCCCGGCTCGAGCAACGGGGCCACGGTGCGCAGGGCCGCCGGGCTGAGCACTCGCGCCAAACCGGTTGCCATCGGGTCCGCTATATCAGCCGGGCGCGGTTGCAGGGGGACGGGTCTCGCTCGACCTGAACGGAGGTGGGTCGGGGTGCCGAACTCGGGTAACGTCCGCCCGCATGATCGACCTCGGCCGGGCGACCGTCGGGTTGGCGGTGCTGTCGGCGGCCCTCACCGGCTGCAGCGACGCCCGCCCCTGCTCGGACTGCCCGGCGGTCGAAGGCACCTACGACATGGCGTACGCCGAGCAGTCGCGCCTGGGCAGCTGCGCCATCGCTCCACCCCCCGCTCCGGCCGCGCTCGAACTCACCCGCGTCGGTTCGACGGTGCGGGTGGCGAACCCAGGGCTGGACCTCGTCGGCACCCTCTTCGACACCTGGGACTTCACCCTGCTCGGCGGCCACGCGTCCGACGGCGGCACGCCCGACGGCCGCGAAGTAGAGGACACCATCTCGGCACGCGGCCACTTCGTTCCCCCTGGGGCGGACGGGGGAGCGGCCATTCGCGGCACCTGGGACACCAGCACCCTGCAAACCAGCGCCGCCGGCTCGTCGGCGGAGTGCTCGGTCTCGCTGGCCTTCACCGGCAAGCGCCGGTAGCGGGCAGGGCCTACTTCTTCTTGGTGGCCGCCGTGCGCGCCTTCTTCCGCTCGGCGCGCTTCTTCCACTTCTGACGAATCTTCATGTGGACGCGGCGGTGCTTGCTCTTGCTGCGGGCCATGGGGTTCTCCTTGGGGCGGGCTAACTACCATCCTTTTCGGGCGGCGGGGAGCCCCGTGTGGGAAACGGTATTCCTTCGGCGCCCCGGACGGCCGTCGGCACGGCCTCGGCCACCTTCACCGTGCCCTCCTTGTCGGCGTCGTCGGGCCTGTCCTTCGTCGGCGGGGCCGCCGGGGTCTGCGGCTTCTTGTGCACCGAGGCGAAGATGGGGCGGGTGGCGTCGATGAAGCGGCGCACCTCGTCCAGCGGCAAGGCCGGGCAGTGGTTGTCGTTGATGCCGGTCATCGGCCGGGCCATGCACATCGAGTTCAAGATGGCTTCCTCGGTCGCTTCCATCACCGCCTCGTAGAGAGGGTCGAGGCGTTGATCGAGGAGGATCTTCATCTTGTAGACCATCTTGCGGGTGCGCCGCGGAATGACGTTGGCGGTCGAGAAGCCCACCACGATCTCTCCCGAGCCGTGCGCCGCGTAGCTGCCCACTCGGCCGATGCCCAGCCCGACGCGCTTGCACAGACGCGTCACCTGGTGCGGCAACAGCGGCGCGTCGGTGGCGACCACCGCGATGATCGACCCGTAGGTCTGCCCGCGCCTGGGCACGTTGCGGTACTTCTCGGCCAGCACCTCTCCCACCGGCATGCCCGCGACGCGCAGGTTGTGCATCTTGCCGAAGTTCGACATCACCAGCACGCCGAGGGTGTAGCCGCCGTGCACCTCGGGCAGCTTCCGCGACGAGGTGCCGATGCCCCCCTTGAAGTCGCAGGTCACCATGCCGGTGCCGCCGCCCACGCCGCCTTCGGCGACCGGCCCGTCCGACGCCGTGTGGATGGCCTCGAGCACGTTGGCGTCCTTCACGTGGCGCCCGGTGATGTCGTTCAGCCAGCTGTCGTCGCACTCACCGACGACGGGGATAATCACGTCGTGCTCGTCGCCGATGCCGGGGTAGCGGTCGACCATGTAGCGCGCCACCGCGTCTGACACCGCGCCCACCGCCATGGTGTTGGTGAGCAAGATCGGCGTCTCGATCAGCCCCCACTCGACGACCTGGGTCAGCCCGGAAACTTCGCCCGCGCCGTTCAGCACGAAGGCGCCGCCGGTCATGCGTTCCATGAAGGTGTTGCTGCGGTTCGGCAAGATGGCGGTGACGCCGGTGCGCACCGGCCCGTGGCCGACCTTCAGCGGCCCGGCGCCGCGGATGATGGTCGAGTGGCCCACCAGCACCCCTTCGACGTCGGTGATGGCGTTGTGCCGACCCGGCTTGAACCGGCCCAGCGGCAACCCCAGGTCCCGCGCGCGCACCCGCGGTTCGTCGAGCTCGAGTGAGTGCTGCATCGGCGGCGGACCTTACCCGGCGCGGGCGGCTTCGACCAACGCTACGACGCCTTCGCCTCGGCAGGGTCGGCCGGGCCGGCCACCGCGGCCACCGGAATCGGCTTGTCCTCGGCCGGCTTGAGCAGCGCTCCATTGCCCTCGTGGGCGGCGCGGCGCTGCTCGCGTTCCTTGTAGCGGCGAATCGCTCCCGAAAGTATCTCTCCGATGAGGGTGCGGTAGTCCATGCCCGCGCCCTTCGAGATCAGCACCAGGTCGCTCCAGCCGGGGGTGAGCCCCGGCAGCGGGTTGCACTCGAGGAAGTAGAAGCGCCCCCGTTCGTCCATCCGGAAGTCCACCCGGGCGACGTCGCGGCACCCCAGCGCCATGAAGGCCGCGCGGGCCGCCGCCTTCAGCTTCTCCATCTGGCCGTCGTCGAGCTTGGCCGGCACGTCGTAGCGAATGCGGTCATTCCAATCGAGCTTGTCCTCGAACTTGTAGATCGGCGTCTTGTCCGTCTTGTCGAGGAAGACGATCTCCATCGGCGGCAGCACCTTGGGCCGCCGCTCGCCTAGCATGCCGACAGTGAACTCGCGGCCGCCGATGTATTCCTCGACCAGCGCGGGCTGCTGGTACTTGCTCACCATCTCGCGCACGACTTCGCGCAATTCGGCTTCCGAGTTGCAAACGCTCTTGTCGACCACGCCCTTCGAAGAACCTTCGGCCACCGGCTTCACCATCAGCGGGTAGCGGGTGAAGTCCTTCAGCAGCCGTTCCTTGCCCGTCGTCATCTGCTGGAAGATGGGGGTGTGAATGCCGGCCTGGCGGACGATGCGCTTGGCCAGCCCCTTGTCGAGCGCCAAGGACAGGGTCGCCGGGTCGGACCCGGTGTAGGGAATGTCGAGCAATTCGAGCATCGCCGGCACCTGGCTCTCGCGGTTCCTCCCGCGGAAGCCCTCGGCGATGTTGAAGACGACGTCCACCGGCGTGGTGGCGAGCACCATCGGCAGCTCGGCGTTGGCCTCGAGATCGACCACCTCGTGGCCGTTGGCGACGATCGCCTCGCGGATCGCCTGGAGCGTGGTCGGCGAGTCGTACTCGGCCTCGTGATCCTGCTGGCCGTCGGGGGT
>JAHFDQ010000274.1 GCA_023248915.1 Archangiaceae bacterium
GCCCGTACCGTACCGCGAAGCGGACCCGAGGCGACCCAGCTGGTGCGCAGTCCTTTGGCGCGGCCCGCCGGCGTGGGAAAGTTCGGCTGTGAGATTCTCATGCCTGATGGTCCTGTCCGCTTGCGCCTGCACTGGAGTAGTCGGTGGCACCCCTGACGGTGGAGGCGACGCGGGTCCGGGTTCCGCCGACGCTGGGACCGACGCCGGACAGATTCTCGCCGACGGAGGACCCGACGCCGGAACTCCCGACGCGGGAAGTTCTGACGGCGGACTTACCGACGCCGGTATTCCCGACGCGGGCGGGCCCGACGCCGCTGTCGCGGACTCCGGCTGGACGGCGCTCGACAGCGGCACATGCACCGCGCCGAACCCGCCCTTCACCGCGAGCGAGCAGCAGCTCGTCGACCTCCCCGCCGACTCGTGGTTCGCGGCGCCTTCCTCGAAGCTGCGTGCGGCGTGCCCGGTCGGCGTGCCGAACTGCGACTCCGTGGTGACCGCCTGGTCGGGCGGCGCCTGGGACACGGTCCACCACCGTATGCTGGTCTTCGGCGGCGGACACGGCGACTACTCGGGCAATGAGCTGTACGCGTTCGACCTGGCGACGCTGACCTGGTCGCGGCTGACCGAGCCGTCACCGGCTTCCTACAAAGACCAGGACCCGCTCCCCGACGGCAAGCCGGTGTCGCGCCACACGTACGACGGGCTCCAGTACCTCGCCCACGCCAACCGATTCATGGCCCACAGCGGTGCGCGGTGGCAAGACGGCAACGGCACGACTCTGCTGTGGACGTTCGACCCCGAAGCCACGGTCTGGCAGAACAGGGTGCCCGCGAACACGCCCAACCTTTCGAGCTGCTGCTCGGAAGGCAGCGCGTATGTCGCCGCGTCGCGGGTGGTGATCTTCCACCTGTCCACCCAGCTCTCCGAGTACGACTACGACGCCAATCAATGGACCCAGCTCCTCGACCTGGGCAACGCGCCCTACTGGCCTCGCTACTCGATCTGGGGCGACAAGCGCGGTCTGGTCGACACGAGGCGGAATCTGGCGTGGTTCCTCGGGTCGCGCCTGGTCATGGTCTGGGACATCGCGGCCAAGCAGCCGGCCACCGACAACTGGGTCACCACCGGCGGCTCAGCGTTCACCAACGCCGCGGACGTGTCCAGCTACCCCGATCAGGTGTTCAACACGACCGGTGGCGAGGTGATTACCGCCCAGGCGCCAGGCGCCGACTACGATCCCGTCGCCGACGACATCGTGGCGTGGGTGGGCGGCGGCCCCTGGGTGCTCGACCTCGACACCCGGGTGTGGACGAGAGGGTCTTCCACCGGCGCTCCAACTACGCCCTCCCAGCACGGCACCTACGGCCGCTGGCGGTACGTCGAACGAACGAACGTCTTCATCCTGGTGAACGACGTCGACCAGGACGTGCTCTTCTACAAGCACACGCCGCGCTGCG
Source organism: Archangiaceae bacterium (assembly GCA_023248915.1). Classification (GTDB taxonomy): domain Bacteria; phylum Myxococcota; class Myxococcia; order Myxococcales; family Myxococcaceae; genus JAHFDQ01. Next base: position 1,458 of record JAHFDQ010000274.1, read on the forward strand.
GGCAGTGACGACCGGGCCGCGTCACCTGGTCAGCGGCGCCTCTTCCGATGCTTCGGGACCTTGGCCGGCGGCTTCACCGGCTTGCCAAGCTTGGCCGGCCCCGCGTCCTGCCGGGCACCCGCGTCAACCTGGAGGTCCAGGTCGGGCCATTCGGTTTCCTCCGGGCCTTCTTCGCCGCCATCGCCTTTGTCGAGCGCGCCCCCGTCGGCTGCGCCACCGTCGGGCGCGCCACCGCCGTCGAGACCTCCGTCGGCTGTGCCAGACGCCCCGTCGGCTTCTCCGGCACCGCCCGCGTCCCGGCCGGGCTGGGCGGCCGCACCCACCGCCGGGCCCGAGCCGTATGTCGCGAGCGGCGCCGAGGCGTCCGGCCCCGCATCCTGCCACCCGCTGGCGACATTCGGCCCGGACGGCGACGTCGGCCGGATGAGCCCCTGCGCGCGGGTCAACAACGGTTCAGCCCAGCCCCGGACCAGCTCCGGGTCGGCCAACCAGGCGGTGGCCAGACCGAAGACCACGAACGCCGCGACCGCGAGGAGAGGCAGTCCGACCGACCGCCGCCCCACGGTCGGGTCCATCTTCGAGGTGTGGGACACCAGGCCGCTGTACGACGCGAACGAAGCGCCTTCCGCGGGCACCTGCGGGAGCACAGGTGACGAAGCCAGCGCTGGCACCTCGGCGAGCGGGGGCGGTTCCAGCTCGAGCGGCGGCGCCACGGCCTCGGGCGCCGGTTCCAAGATGGGGGGCAATTCGTGGGCTTGCGAGGCGCTCACGATGTCGAGCTCGGAACCGACGGGTAGCGGTCCACTCCCGAGTGATGGGAGCCAGGACGGCGGCGCCGATTCGGCGGGAAGAGGCTTGAGGACCGGCGGAACGGCCTGGGCAGGCGAGGCCTTCGGGACTTCGGGCATCGACCCGAAGAGCAGTGAAGTGGTGGCGAGCCGCGGAGGCAACGCTGGCGGCGCTGCGGCGGGCATGGAAGCCAAGACGGGGGGAACTTCGTGGACCTGAGAGTCGGTCGCGAAGTCGGGCTCGGACCCGACGGCAAGGGGCCGACCGACCGGCGGCGCGGCCTGGGAGAGCGGCGGCGGGAAGGCAGGTGAGGGCTTCAGGACGGGGGGCACCTCGTGGACTTGCGAGGCGCTGAGGAAGTCCGGCTCGGACCCGATGGCAGGAGGCGCGCCCGCCGGCAGCCCGCCATTCGCCCGCGGCAGGTCCACCTTCCCGGTCGGTGGGCCGCCCAGCTCGAGGGCCCGGCGAACGTCGGCGACCGCCTGCTGGCGGGTTGGGACGGACGTCTCGGGCGCCGGCGGGGCCAGGCCCTGCGCGCCGGAGACGGGAATGGGGTGCCCCCGCCCTGACAGGCCGGCGGGCAGAGCAAGCTCGCCCGTAGTCGGGTCGCCACCCAACGGGTACACCTTGGCGGTCAGCTCGCCGGGCGCGTTCGGGCCGTCGTCCGGTTCGCTCGCGCTCGGCCCCGGCGAACCGTCGGGCCTCGACGCCGCCCCGAAGGAAGGGCTGGTTCGAGGCCCCTCTTCGGCGGGCGCCGGCAGCACGGGGCCGGTGGGCAGCTCGGCCATCAACAGGCGGTCGGAGATGGGAGCGCGCAGGGTAGGACGGACGGGGTCTTCACTCAGCAGCGCAGGCGCCAGGCCGGGCAACTTGAGCACCGCGGTCGCCCCGTCGCCTTCCGCGCGGGCGATGAGCTTCCTCAGCTCTTCTCGCCGAGCTTCGAAGAGGACCTCCACGACCGCGCCACACTCGCTGGGTGAGAAGAGCGGCCAGGCCGTTGTGCGCTCCACGCCGCGCGCGAGCTCGAGCGCCGTGCCAAAGCGGCCCTCCGGTTTCGGGTGCAGCGCGCGGAACAGACAGGCGTCGAGGGCCGGGCTGGCTTCTGCGTACACCTTCGAGGGCGGAGTCAGCGCGGCCAGCGGCGACGCGGCCTCCACCAGGCCGGCGTACTGCGGCCGGGTGCCCGTCAAGAGCGAGTGCAGCACCGCGCCCAGCGAGAACACGTCGGCCCGGGCGTCGAGCGGGTCGCCCCGCAACCGCTCGGGTGAGGCGAACGGCGACTTCCGGACCCCGGGCTCATGCGGGTAGGCCAGGTCGACGACCAGCACCCGCCCGTCGTAGGCCACCAGCGCGCTGTCGTCGCCAAACGCGCCATGGACGACGGGCTTGGAGTCGCCCAGCGGGTCCACGTAGGAGTGGGCGTAGTGAAGGCCGGCGGCCACCTCGCGTGCCACCCGCCGCAAGAGGCCCGCCGGCAGCCGCAGGTTCGTCGCCCGGGCGGCGTCCGAGATCTCGCGCAGCGTGGCGCCGGGGATGAACTCGCTGACCAGGTACAAGAGGCCGTCGATGACCGCGGGCTCGGAGGTCGGGACCAGGTTCGGGTGGCTGAACCCGGCGCACGCCCGCGCCCGCTCGAGCAGCCGCGCCGGCAGCGTGTCGTCGGCGACGCGCCGGTCCGAGAGCCGTCGCAGGACGAACAGCCTCTGGTATCCGCCCACCCAGGAACCCATGGCCAGGAAGCTCCTGGGCGCAGGGCCCGGGCTCAGGGGGCCGAGGAAGTGGTATTTGTCGATGGAATCCACGCGAAGGGGTCGTCGGGACCGATGCTAGCTCCCGTCGCCCCTTCAGGACATTCAACAACCGGGGCAAGCGGCGGGAATTTCTGAGCCAAGGATTGCCCTTTTGCCCGGTGCGGGCGGATCGTAGGGTGCGCGTCAATGGCCGGTCTCGCCCAAGCCACCGAACCCGGGACGACGCTCGTCGACGATCTACGCGCGCTGGTGAAGTGTCCGCGCGAGCTCTGGCTCATCTACCTGGCGACCTTCTTCGAGTACCTGGGCATCTTCTCGTTCCTGCCGACCCTGCCGCTGTGGCTTTCCGGCGACTTCGGGATGAGCGATACGCGGGCGGGATGGTGGGCGGCGACCTTCTCGACGCTCCTGACGCTCTTCGTCTTCCTGGTGGGATCGATCGCAGACTCGCTCGGCGTGCGGCGCACCCTCCTCATCTCGTTCGCGCTCGCCGCGGTGACCCGGTTGGCCATGGCGCTCGCGCCTTCGCCCGATCTGGCGATCGCCGCGCTCCTGGCTTTCGGCTTCGCCTACGCCACCACCTCGCCCGTGCTGCAGGCCGCGGTGCAGCGCGCTTCCAGCAAGCGCACCCGGGCGTTCGCCTTCTCGCTCTGGTACGTGAGCTTCAACCTGGCCGGCGCGATGTGCGGCCCGCTGATCATCGACGTCACGCGGCGCGCCTTCCTCGACCCCTTGACGGGGAAGCTGGCGTCGAAGGTGGTGGCGCTGCCTTTCCTCGGCGAGCAGATGCTGTCGGCGAACAGGGCGATCATGGGGGTGGGCTTCGTCTTCGCGGCCATCGCGGTCGCGGTGATCGCCTTGGTCAGGAAGAACTTCGAGCACCGGGTCGACCCCGAGGACGCCGCGGCCGCTGGCCCTGCCCAAAGGAAGGCGAGCCCGCTGGCGGCCCTCAAGGACGTGCTCCTCGACAAGCCCTTCTGGCGGTTCATGGTGCTGCTGGTCCTGCTGTCGCTGGTGCGGATGATGTTCCAGCACATGCACTTCACCTGGCCCAAGTACGTGCTGCGCGAGCAGGGCGAGTCGTTCCCGGTGGGCACGGTCTGGTCGTTCAACTCGTTCCTGATCCTCTTCCTCGCGCCCCTGGGCACCGCCCTCACCCGGCACCGCAAGCCGTTTCAGGTGCTGCTCTTCGGGGCGTTCATCTCGGCGCTGAGCCCGCTGGTCCTGTGCCTCGGCTCGACGATGCCGTACCAGCTTACGATGATCGTCGTGCTCACCGTCGGCGAGGCGCTCTGGTCGCCGCGGCTGTACGAGTACAACGTCTCGATCGCCCCTCGCGGCCGCGAGGCAACGTACGTCAGCCTCGCTTCCTTTCCTTACTTCCTGGCCAAGTTCCTGGTGGGCCCGGCGTCGGGGTATCTGCTCACCACCTACTGTCCTGCCACCGGCCCGCGCCAGGCGTGGATACTCTGGGCGCTCATCGGCGCCTCGACGATGCTGGGGCCGATCGGCATCTGGGTGGGTCGCCGATGGATCACCCAGAGCGACCCCGCGCGCGTCACGGCGTGACGGTGGCCGGTTGACCGGATCCGGCGCGCGGGTGCGGCAACCCGAATCGAGTTAGGCCACTCGCGAGCAGGTTGGAGAAACCAACGACGCAAGGCGACGTGCTTCACCGCCGGCGCGCGGGCCCGAGCGCCAGGAGCAGCGTCAGCAGCACCGGGACTGACCAGCCCGTCTGCGCGCACCCGCATGTCTGGGCGCGATACTCCAGGCTGTCGGGGCCGAAGCCGGCGTCGGCCTCGAAGTAGGTCGCGATGACCGAAAGGTACCCTCCGGGATTCGGAGTGACGGTCCAGGTCGCGGTCTGAACTCCCGCGGCGTCGACAATCCGGTCCACGCCCTGGCCGGCCTGGTGCGAGGCATTGTTCGTCTGAATCGCACGCTCAGCGAAGTCCGGACCTGCGTCCAGCCTGAACGGATCGCCAGATAAGAAGAGGCAGGTCAAGGCCTCGACGAGCTCAGTCCCGGACCGCGTGGCCTGGTCGGTCCGAACCGTGGGCATTCCGCTGTCCGCCCACCCGACACCGGTCCGGTCGACCGAACCGACGCCCGAGTACTCCATGGCGACCGCCTCGAGCTCGGGGTTGGAACCGCTGTCGGGCATAGATACTGTCACCGTGAAACCGCCGTCGGCCTGAGCCTTGACGGGCGCCGAAAAGATCGCGGCCGACCAGAAAGAATTGCCAGTGCCATTGTCCACAGTCTTCTGGACGTCCGGCGCGTACGTGTTCCCCGCCGAGTCTCTGACCGAAAGCTCGGCCCCCACTCCCAGCCCGTACGCCCACGCCAGCACGATGATTGTGCTGCCCGACGCGGGAGGCGTCGTGAAGGGATCGGAGGTCACCTCAAACTGATCTTGTTCGGTGCCCGAGGTCAGCCGGACCTGTTGGACGTAGGTAATCGCCGCCCGCGCCGGGGCCGGGCAAGCGAGCGCGCACGCGAGGGCGGCTATGGCGCGCGAAGCGGGTGTCCTGAGGAACTGCATGGGTTGTTGCCCGATGATAGCGGCCGATTCCCTATGGACCGAGCTTCCTGCCCAGGCCAGCAGCACGCAACGGCGTCCCTCAGCAGCCCAATTCCGTGAAGGTCGCGACTTCCCGCACGAGCTGGCCCTTCTTCGCGTGTGACGAGAGGAACAACCTCAAAGTGCTGGTGTTGTAATGGTGGTCGGCCGAGAGGACGAGGTCGAGCAACCCGTCGCCGTCGAGGTCGCCGGCCCACAGCAACGACCAACCCTCGGTGTCGCCTTCCTTCTGCTCGTAGAGCGTCTGCTTCACTTCTCCTACGCGAAGGACGAGGCGCGTTCCAGTGGGGCCGGTCCGTTCGGCGAGGAGGGTCGCGCGGACGGAGTCGAATTGGAGCTCCGAGGGTGTCATGTCGCCGAGGAAGCGGCCTTCGGCCGCAGGTAGCGGTTTCACGGCGCCCGCCCTCAAGCCGCGCATGAGGAAGCGCGGCTGCTCTTTCGTGTCGGAGGACAATTCCAGGCCCGTCATCACGCTCGGTGGCTTGCCGTCGTCGTCGACGGGATCGCGTACTGCCTTCGTGGTGAGTTTCACCGGCCGAAGATCGGTGGCGAATAGCCCGAGCCAGCTCTTGCCGCTCACGCGCTCCACGACGCCGCCATGATGCTGGCCGGGCGTGATGATGTCGAAGCCGCCCGCGAGCGCAGGGGACGCCGCGACGGTCAGGGCGAGGAGCGACAAGCGCATGGGGACCGTATCTTGCCACTTCTGGCCTGCTCGAAGGTGGCGACCGCACTAAGCCCGGGAGCGGTCAGTGACGCTCGAGCCACCGTAGCGCGAACACCTCGTCCTGCAGCGCGACGCCGAACTCGAGCTCTTTGAACTCGAGCCGGGTCACCGAGTCCTTCTTGACGTTGTCGGTGATGGTCATCCTGGTGGGGAACTTGCGGCCCTTGGCGAACTCCTTCACGTCCGTCATCGCCCAGGTCTTCAGCAGCATGCCCGAGAGCGCGTACAGCTCTTGCTTCGCCGAGATGAGCGAGTCCTTCGCGATCCACGTCACCCTTCGCGGGTAGCTGACCGTGTCGTCCTTCGACTTGAGCTCGAGCTTCCAGCACGAGACTCCGTCCACGGTGTCCTCGCCGACCACCTTCGAGACGTAGGCCTTGCGCAGCTCGCGCGAGGCCATCAGGTCTTCGTAGGACAGGTCCGACCCCATCATTCCTTCTCGCAGCATGTGGCCCGAGATCTTCTGCACCCGGTCCACCGCGGGCAGGTACAGCCACATGTCGCCGCCGAGCTTGAGCATGCGGGTGCCCTTGTCGCGGGCGGGGGACAGGTACTCCATCGCCGAGTCTTCCTGCCCGCGGCTGATGCTGACGATCTCGTAGCTGCGGGTGCGGCGGCCCTCGACCGTCATCACCATGCGCGCCCGGCGCGACTCGAAGGTGAGGTTCTTGTCCATCGCGTCGAGCAACTGGTCCGCGGTCGGCGGCGGCTCTCCGGCGGCGGCAACCGG
>JAHFDQ010000275.1 GCA_023248915.1 Archangiaceae bacterium
GCGAACGTCATCGTCTCGGCTTCCGACTACTCGCTCAACGACACGCTCACCCGCCTGGCCATCGCGGCCAAGGCCTGCTTCTGCGACCTGGGGGGCAACAACGACGTGGTGGCCCGGCAGCGGGCGCAAGACGGAGCCGCCCGCTCGGCGGGAGTCACCGTCATCCCCGACTGCGGGCTCGCTCCCGGCCTCGCGGGCCTTCTGGCCGCGCGGGGCGTCGAGCTGGTGAAGGACCCGGTGCGCGCCCAGCTTCGGGTGGGCGGGCTGCCGGCGCACCCGAAGCCGCCGCTCAACTACTCGCTCGTCTTCTCGGTGCGCGGGCTCACCAACGAGTACCTCGAGCCGTCCGAAGTCATTCGCGACGGCAAGCTGGTGAAGGTGCAGACGATGACCGAGGTGGAAGAGCTGACCTTCCCCGCACCGTACGGCAAGCTCGAGGCGTTCCACACCTCGGGCGGCGTTTCCACCCTCACCCAGACGCTCGCCGGCAAGCTGCGCGACCTCGACTACAAGACGATTCGGTACCCGGGCCACGCGGCCATCGTCAAGGCGCTCATCGACCTGGGCTTCCTCTCGGAAGAGCCGCTGACGGTCGACGGCGTGAAGGTGAAGCCGCGGCCGGTGACCGAGGCGGTCTTCACCCGGTCCTTGTCGCTGGGCGACGACGACGTGGTGCTCTTGCGCGTGACGGTCGAGGGCAAGAAGGACCGGCTCGTCTACCAGCTCATCGACACCAAGAACTCCAAGACCGGCCACACCGCGATGGCCCGCACCACCGGGTACCCCACCGCCATCATCGCCCTGATGATGGCCGACGGCCGCATCAAGACGCACGGCGTGGTGCCGGGCGAGCACGTGGTGCCGGTAGACACCCTCATCGAAGAATTGGCCAAGCGCGGGGTCCGCATCGACACCCAGCGCGAGCATGTCTCTTGAGCGGGCGCGGGCGTCGCTGGCCCGGCTTCGCGCCCTGACCGAAGCGCCGGCGCCGCCGCCGCGCGCGCTGGCCCTTCCCACCGAGACCGCCCTCGAGCTGTTCGAGTCGCAGCTCTACTGCCGGCTCACCGACATCGAGGCGCATGAGCTGCGCGCGCGGGGCGAAGGCTTCTACACCATCGCCAGCGCGGGCCACGAAGGCAACGCGGCGCTCGGCAGGCTGACCCGCACCTCCGACCCGGCGCTGTTGCACTACCGCAGCGGAGCCTTCTTCTTCGAGCGGGCGCGGCAGGCGGCCGGCGTCGACCCGGTGCGCGACCTGCTGTTGTCGCTCACCGCGTCGGCCGACGACCCCATCTCGGGCGGGCGGCACAAGGTGCTGGGCAGCGTGCCGCTCGGCATTCCGCCTCAGACGTCCACCATCGCCTCGCACCTGCCGCGCGCGGTGGGCATGGCCGTGTCGCTCGGCGTCGCGGCGCGCCTTCACGTCGGCGAACCCCGGCCGTCGGATTCCATCGTGGTCTGCTCGTTCGGCGACGCTTCTCTCAACCACTCGACCGCTCAGGGCGCCCTGAACTCCGCGGCCTGGACGGCGTACCAGCGCCTGCCGATGCCGCTGTTGTTCGTCTGCGAAGACAACGGGCTCGGCATCTCGGTGCGCACGCCGGCGAGCTGGGTCGAGACCTCGCTCAGGCGCTTCCACGGTTTCGGCTACTTCGCCGCCGACGGTTGGAATCTCGCCGAGACCTTCGAGGCCACCCAACAGGCGGTGCACGCCTGCCGGGCGCGCAGGGCTCCGGTGGTGTTGCACCTGCGCTGCCGGCGGCTCTGGGGGCACGCCGGCAGCGACGTCGACACCGAGTACCGGTCGACCGGAGAAATCGCCCGGGCCGAGGAAGACGACCCGGTGCTTCGCGCCGCGCTCGACCTGCTCTCGGCCGGAACGCTCGACCCGCGGGCTCTGGGCGAGCGGCTGGACCGGGCCCTTTCGCGGGTCCGCGCTGCCTCGGACGACGCGGTGAAGCGGCCGCGCCTCACCACCCGCCTCGCGGTGATGGCGCCCCTGGCCCCGGCGAGGCCGGCGCTGGTCGCGGCCGAGGCGCGCCGCGGCGGCTACGGGAATCCGCCCGAGCAGGCCGAGAAGCCTCGGACGCTGGGTCTGTCCATCCGCGCCGGCCTGTATGACTTGATGACGAAGTACCGCGAGCTGTTGGTGTTCGGCGAAGACGTCGCCCAGAAGGGTGGCGTGTACGGCGTCACCGGCGGGCTGCACAAGGCGTTCGGCCCGGGCCGGGTGTGGAACACGCTGCTCGACGAGCAGGCCATCCTCGGCATGGCGCTCGGCGCCGGGTCGCTCGGGCTGTTGCCCTTCCCCGAGATTCAGTTCCTGGCCTACCTGCACAACGCGGAAGACCAGTTGAGAGGCGAGGCGGCGACGCTGTCGTTCTTCTCCAACGCGCAGTTGAAGAACCCGATGGTGGTGCGCATCGCCGGCCTCGGGTACCAGAAGGGCTTCGGTGGCCACTTCCACAACGACGACAGCCTGGCGGTGCTGCGCGACCTGCCGGGAGTGTGGGTGGCGGTTCCGTCGCGCGGCGACGACGCGGTGAAGCTGCTGCGCACGCTGGCGGCGGCGGCGAAGGTCGACGGGCGGGTGTCCGCCTTCGTCGAACCCATCGCCCTGTACCAGACGCGCGACCTGTACGCCGAAGGAGACGGCCAGTGGACCTTCCCCTTCCCTGCCCAGGGCGAGGCCCTCGACCCGGGCGAGGTCGGCGTCTACGGCCCGGAGGACGGGCAGCTCGCCATTCTCACCTACGGCAATGGGGTGCCGATGAGCCTCCGGGTGCGCCGGCGGCTCGCGGCCGAGGGCATCGCCGCCCGGGTGATAGACATTCGCTGGCTGGCGCCGCTGCCCGAGGCCGCCCTCTACGCCCACGCCCGCGAGACGGGCCGGGTGCTGGTGGTTGACGAGTGCCGGCGTTCGGGCAACGTGTCCGAGGGCATCGCCGCTTGCCTGCTCGACGACCCGGCGACCGCCCGGGTCCGCTTCGCGCGCGTGGCCGCCGCCGATTCCTTCGTCCCGCTGGGCGACGCCGCGCGCCTGGTCCTTCCCTCGGAGGACGAAATCCTCTCGGCGGCACGAGCCCTGGCCCGAGATTGACCAGCGCCTGTGCGCAAGCTCGTGCTGCCGGCCGAGGCGCGGTTTCGGACGCACCCCTACGAACTGGACGAAGTTGATCGCGATCAATCCCGTCGCTCGGTTATGACTGCCGCGGAGGTTGGATTGGATTCGCGACTCACCCACCTTCGGGAAGTTGCCGAAGCGATGACGAGAGGCCACTACGACGTCGCCATCCCCACGGACGGCGACGACGAGACGGGCCGGCTCTGGCGGGCGCTCGAGCGACTGGGCGTCGAGCTGAAGGAATCGTCGGGAGGGCGGCATGCCCTGCTCGAGGTCATTGCCCGCGTGAACTCGGGCCTGTTGGTGGACGAGGTGCTCGACCACGTCTACGGCTCGTTCCGCACCGTCATTCCCTTCGACCGAATCGGGTTCGCGACTCTGGAGGACGGCGGTCGAACCGTCACCTCGGTTTGGAGCCGGTCCGAAGCGCCTGAGGTCAAGCTGAAGCCGGGTCAGTCGGCCCCGCTCGCGGGTAGCAGCCTCGAGAAGCTGCTCGGCGCGGGCCACCCGCGCATCTTGAACGACCTGGTCGCCTATCTCGGCCAGCACCCGCACTCGGAAACCACCCGCCTCATCGTCGAAGAGGGCATGCGCTCGTCGCTCACCTGCCCGCTCGTCACCAAGAGCAAGCAGATTGGCTTTCTCTTCTTCTCGAGCATGAGGCCGCACACCTACGAGCGGGTTCACGTCGAGACCTTCCAGCAGATCGCCGGGCAGGTCGCCGCCGCTTTCGAGAAGGGCCAGTTGGTTCAGGAGTTGATGCGGCTGAACGACCTGAAGAACCGGTTTCTCGGCGTCGCCTCGCACGACCTGCGCCACCCGCTCACCGTCATCTCGGGCTACCTGGGGCTGCTCGCCAGCGGCACCCTCGGGGCGATCGCCCCGGCGCAGCTCGAGGTCGTCTCGGCCGTTCAGGAAACCGCCCGGTCGATGGTGCTGCTCATCGAAGACCTGCTCGACGTGAGCGCCATCGAATCAGGAGAGCTTCGCCTCGAACGGCGCGAGGTCGATCTGCCCGCGTACCTCTGGGCCTCGGTGGTCACCAATCGCCTCCTGGCCCAGGCGAAGGCCATTCGGCTCGAGCTCGACGGCGCCGTCCCGACGCGAACGGTGTACTTCGACGCCAAGCGCATCGACCAGGTGCTGTCGAACCTCATCTCGAACGCCATCAAGTTCTCGAACCCGGGCACCACCGTTCGGGTGGGCGCGCGCGAAGTCGACTCGGAAGTTCAGGTGTACGTGGTGGACGAGGGCCAGGGCATTCCCGAGGCCGAGCTGTCGGTCATCTTCACCGACTTCGGCCGCACCAGCGTGCGCCCGACGGGCGACGAGCGCAGCACCGGCCTCGGCCTGGCCATCGTCAAGCGCATCGTCGAGGCCCACGGTGGCCGGGTGTGGGTCGACACCCGGGTCGGCACCGGCTCGACGTTCGCCTTCGCGCTCCCGGTGCGCTGACGCCGGCTCCGAGACCGGGTCGCAGCACGCGCCTACCTGCGCGGGGCCTTGGCTGCCTTCTTCGACCAGACGCCGAGGGCGGCGCCGGTCGGGTCGACGAATACGCCGAAACTTCCCATGCCCGGAATCGGCGCGTAGGGCACCACCACTCGCGCTCCCAGCTTGGCCGCCTTCTGGGTGGTCTCTTTCACGTCGGCGACCTCGACGTACGGCAGCCACGCGGTGGGTGCCTCGGGCATCGGCTTGTTCTGCATGCCGGCGCCGGTCTCCTTCGAGCCGGTGTCGAGCATCGAGTAGACCATTCCCGGCCCCATCTTCTGGTCCTTCACCTTCCAGCTGAACAGCTTCTTGTAGAAGCCCTTGGCCTTCTTCAGGTTGTCGGTGTTCAGCTCGATGTGGACGAACTTGTTCTTCATGGTTCCCTCCTGTGTGGGTTGATGCGGTCGGATAGCAACGTCACGCCAGGTACGCATTGGTAACGTACTGTTGCACCATGCGGTGGGTGTTGAAGTACGAGGCGTTCAGCGCGATGGCGTGCTGCATGACGGGTGTCCAACGTTCGCGCTCGGCGAACGCTGGCAGCACCTTCGACTCGAGCTTCGCGTAGAGCGCGACGGCGTCGGCGCTGTCGGCCTCGGGTTCGGGGGCCGGCTCGGACAGCGCGTGCTGGTCGGCGCCGATGGCCCAGCCAGTCACGCCCTCGATGCAGCCCTCCAACCACCAGCCGTCCAACACCGACAGCGACGGGACTCCGTTGTGGGCCGCCTTCATGCCCGAGGTGCCCGACGCCTCGAGCGGCCGCAGCGGGGTGTTGAGCCAGAGGTCGACGCCGGACACCAAGAGGCGCGCCAGGTCCAGCCCGTAGTCCGGCAGGTAGACGACGGGCACGTCGTTGCCGAGGCGTGCCGCCATCTCGAAGATGTGGCGAATCAGCGCCTTGCCCCCCTCGTCGCGCGGGTGGGCCTTGCCGGCGAACACCAACTGCAGCCGGCCCCGGCCCAGCGCGCGCAACCGCTCGACGTCGCGGAAGACGAGGTCGGCGCGCTTGTAGGCAGTGCTCCGGCGGGCGAAGCCGACCGTCATGGCGTCGGCCGAAAGGGTGCGCCCGGTCAAGCGGGCGATCTCGGCGAAGAGCCGCGCCTTGGCCGCCGCGTGGGCTTCCCAGACCTCCGCCGCGGGAATGCTCACCGCCTTTCTCAGCATCGCCGGGTCGTCGTGCCAGCCGGGCACGTGCCGGTCGAACAGGGCGGCGAAGCTCTCGCACACCCAGCTCGCCGAGTGCACGCCGTTGGTGATGTGGCCGATGGACCTCCCGGGGTACAGGTGCTCGGACATCTCGCCGTGGCTTCGCGCCACCCCGTTCACGTAGTGCGAGAGGTTGAGCGCGAGCAGCGTCATGTTCAGCCGTTCGCGTCCGGCCACCATCGTCATCGCCTCGGTCGGCAGCGGTTCGCCCAGCACCTTGTGCACCAGGCCGTAGTCGAACTGGTCGTGGCCCGCGGCCACCGGGGTGTGGGTGGTGAAGACGCAGTGCTCGCGGGTGCCGAGGAAGTCCCAGTCGCCCTTCCGGTCCTGGTTCTGCTCGCGCAGCAACTCGAGCGCGGCCAGCGCCGCGTGGCCCTCGTTCAGGTGGAACATCTGCACGCCGTCGTACCCGCACGCGCGCAACAGCCGCACGCCTCCGATGCCGAGCACAATCTCCTGCGCCAGCCGGGTGGCGTCGTCGCCGCCGTAGAGGCTGTCGGAGATGCGCCGGTCGGGCGGCGAGTTTTCCGGCAGGTCGGTGTCGAGGAACAGCACGGGGACGACGTACCCGCCGTAGCCGAAGACGTCCCGCTTCCAGGCGCGCACGGTGACGCTGCGCCCTTCGACCTCGACTGCCACGACCTGTTCCATCGGCTGGGCGAGCGCCTCGGGCGACCAGGACGCCGGTCGTTCCTCCTGCCCCCCTTGGGGAGTCAATTCCTGCTCGAAGTAGCCGTGGCGGTGCACCAGGGTGACGCCGACGATGGGCACGCGGAGGTCGGCGCAAGAGCGAAGCGTGTCTCCGGCCAGCACCCCCAGGCCGCCGGCGTAGGTGGGAATGCGCGGGTCGACCGCAATCTCCATCGAGAAGTAGGCGATGCGCCGGCTCGCGCGCACTTCGCGGAACACCGCCCCCCGGCCGGCGGTACGCCGGAGGTACTCGCGGCGGCAGAAGTCCGAGCAGAAGTGGGCGACCTCGTCTCCCCGGCGCGCGCTCGGAGCCGAGGCGGCGTCCACCGGCATGCCGCAGATGGGGTCGATTGCCACGGCCTCGAATGATGGGCGCGGCGGCGCCGAAGGGAACTGGCGCGAAAGGCCGCCGTTGGGTCCCCGACTGTCAATGAGCGGTCAGGTTCGAGAACGCAGCAAGCGCTTGAGATGAGACGGGCGCGCCGAGCACGCGCTCCGACGCCGACGGCGCGAAATCGCCCAGGCAGCGCTCAGCGCGACCAGGGCCCCTGGCGGCCCGCCTGCTGAACAGCCGCACGACCAACCGAGCGCCGAGCGACTGCGAACGTTCCCGCCATCGTCCGAGCCCGGGGCGGCTCCGCCGATCGACCCGGCGTCGGGGCCGCCCGCGTCGAGGTCGCCACCCCCGTCCGCGCCTGTCGCGCCACCGTCCGGCCCTTCGGCGCTTGGGTTAGACGAGGCGAACGTCGTGATGCACGTCCACCAGCTCGGGCTGGGACTGTTGGGAGCGACGGTCCAGGTGTTCGACTGCACACCCGTGGTCGTGACGATTCGGTCGGCCGCCTCGCCGGCCTGGTAAGTAGCGCTGTCGAGCTGCAACCCGCGAACCGTGTACCCCGCCCCCGGCGCAATCGACGTGTAGACCAGCGGCCCGGACAGCAGCGTCATGGAGGTCGCGACCAGCTCATTCGTGCTCTGCGACGCCGAACCCGTCGACACCGTGGGTGAGCCACTCGAGCCCGTGGCGGTCGCGGTCCGGTCGACCGGCCCGACGCCCGAGTATTCCATGGCGACCGCTTCCAGTTGCTCGAGGCCCGGCGCCGAGGTCACGGTCACCCGGAAGCTCGAGCCAGTGCTCGTCACGGGCGCCGACAGGATGGCGGCGCAGGCGTTGTCGGGCGCGGAACCCCCGCACCCCTGAACGTGCCTGGTGTAGGCGTTTCCAGCGCTGTCCGAAGCGGAGAGGTTGGGCGTTCCGCCGGACAGGTTGTCGGCGTAGCTCCACGCAATCACCACGATTCGGTTGCCGACGACCGGGTTGGTAGAGAAGGGGCTCGAGACGACCGGAACCCCCAGCAGGGTGTCGAACTGGGGCACTGCCTGAACGAAGGTGATTGCCGCCAGCGCCGGTCTCGCCGCGACGAGCGCGGCAAGGCAAAACTGCAGGCGAGCTCGAGCCACGCTGCCCGTCCAACCTCCGCTGGGCACTCGGGCCCTCAATCGAAGTTCCTCACGGTGGA
>JAHFDQ010000705.1 GCA_023248915.1 Archangiaceae bacterium
GAGAAGACCAGATCGCCGGTCAGCGTCAGGAACCAGGCCAAGGCGAAGCTCGAACGCACGTCGCCGCGCCCGTGGGCGATCAGCTCGGCCAGGGGGATGCGGCCGTTCATCTGCATCGCGACCTTGAGGTCTTGGGTGTCGAGGCCGAGCGCGGGCAAGTCCTTGGCGAAGTCTGGGGCGCGCCGCGGGTACCCGGCGAGATGGGCCTTCAGCGCCTGGGCGAACACCCTCACGGGGAAGCACCGCCTCGCCCCTTCGAGAATCGACGCCAGCGCCGGCACCTCGACCACCGACACGTCGGCGGCGAACTCGTTCCCGGCGTAAAGCGCGTACCGGCCCTCGCGCATGCCGATGACCTGCGCCACCTTCTCGCGGTTGTAGTCGCGCAGCCGCGCCAAGAGGTCCTCTCCGGCCAGCGCCACCCCCGCCTCGGCGAGCGCCATCGACAGGCGGGAACCGGCGGCGAGCGCCCGGAATACCTGCTCGGCCTGCCCCTCGGTGATGTCGCCGCGCTCGCGGAGGAACACCGGGGCCGAGTCCTGCCGGGCGGTCGAGTCGTAGGCGATGGGCGAACCGCCGAGAAGGAAGACTCTGCGCGTCAGGTCTCGATGCGCGACCACCAGCACGCCATCGCGCTTCAGCCGAAACGAAGAATGCAACAACGCCGGCAGCGGCAACCCCTTGAGCTCGCCGGCCACGACCGGAGGCCGCGCGAGGGTGACTTGCAGCCCGCGGGTGGCGGCGGCCTTGGCGAACTCGGCGACCGCGTGCAGCGCGACGGCCTTCTCGACCAGCTCGGAACCCTTCATCGGGTCGGCCACGTAGGCGTTGGCGCGCAGGTCGAGAATGGCGCCGACCCCCTTGGCCTTGCCCAGGTGGCCCTTGTCCACCGCGATGAGCGGCAAGCGGCTGCCCTGCTCGGAAGAGCGAATCAGCTTCCCGATGTGCACGCCTTCCAGCTTGGGGAACTCGACCGCCACGATGACCAGGTCCGGCCGGTCGGAAGCGAATAGCTCCATCGCCCGCCCAGGGTCGGCCGCCGCGCTCACCGTGTAGCCGGCCTGCGTGAGCACGGCGCGCAGGTGGTCCAGGGTCGGCGGGTGGTGCTCGGCGAGCAGGACCGTTCTCAAGCGGGCGGCACTCTACCACCCGGCGGTTTGCGGTTAAGGTCCGCCGCCTCGATGTCGCTGGAACACGTCATGGTGGTCGCCGGAGAGGCCTCGGGCGACCGGCACGCCGCCGATCTGGTGGCCGAGCTGCAGCGCGCCCGACCCGAGCTGCGCTTCTTCGGCATGGGCGGGGCCGCGCTCGCCGCCCGCGGCGTCGACCTCCTTTACAGCGCGAACGAGATCTCGGTGATGGGGCTGACCGAGGTGCTGCCCAAGCTGCGCCGCATTCTTCAGGTGCTGGCGGGGTTGACGCGGGCGGCGGCGCGGCGGCGACCGCGGGTGGCCATCCTGGTCGACGTCCCCGACTTCAACCTGCGCCTCGCGCGGCGGCTGAAGGCCCAGGGCGTGCGCGTCGCGTACTACGTCAGCCCGATGGTGTGGGCCTCGCGGCCCTGGCGAGCGCGCGCCATCCGCCGCACGGTGGACCGCATGCTTTGCATTCTGCCGTTCGAGGAACCGTTTCTGCGGCGCTCGGGCGTCGACGCGCGCTACGTCGGCAACCCCGTGCTCGAGCAGGTGCCCGACCCGGCGCCTCCCGAGGAGTTCCGCCGGCGCCTGGGCCTTTCGCCCGGGCGCCCGACGTTGGCGCTCTTGCCCGGCAGCCGGCTCGGCGAGATTCAACGGCTTCTGCCGGCGATGGTCGAGACCGCCCGAACCCTCGCCCTCGAGCGGCCTGGGTTGCAGGTGGTGGTGCCGGTGGCCAGCACCATCGACCCCGCGGTGGTTTCGGCGTACTTCGAAGGCAGCGGCGTGTCGCCGGTGCTGGTGGCCGGCCGGGCTCCCGAGGCGGTCGGCGCCAGCGACGTGGCGGTGGTGGCTTCGGGCACCGCGGTGCTCGAGGCTGGCCTGATGCAGCGGCCGCTGGTCGTCGTCTACCGCGTCTCGTGGCTGACCTACTTTGTCGGAAAGCTGCTGGTGCGCGTGGCCCACATCGCCCTCGTCAATCTGCTGGCCAACCGGCGGCTGGTACCCGAATTGCTCCAGGGCGACCTCACCCCGAAGCGCGTGTTGGCCGAGGTGCGGCGGCTTTGGGAACCTGGGCCGGCGCGCGACGAGATGCTGGCGGGGCTGGCCGAGGTGCAGAGGACGCTGGGCCCGAAAGGGGCCGCCGCCCGGGCCGCACAAGAGGTGCTCTCGCTCTGGTAAAGGGGCGTGCTATGCGGTCGCCCGTGAACCCTGCCCTGGTCATCATCCCGACGTACAACGAGCGCGAGAACCTCGAGGCCATCTCCTCGGCGGTGCTGGCGGCCGAGCCCCGGGCCGACGTGCTGGTGGTCGACGACAACAGCCCCGACGGCACCGGCCAGCTCGCCGACCAGCTCGCCGCGAAAGAGCCGCGCATCCGCGTCTTGCACCGCCAGAAGAAGGAAGGGCTGGGGCGCGCCTACCTGCACGCCTTCTCGTGGGCGCTCGAGCACGGCTACGCGTACATCGTCGAGATGGACGCCGACTTCAGCCACGACCCAAAGTACCTGCCGAAGCTGATCGACG
>JAHFDQ010000276.1:0-7065 GCA_023248915.1 Archangiaceae bacterium
GGGCGACCCCCCGGCCGGTCCAGTCCACCCCGTCGAAGGTGTCGAAGGTGCGCCCCACCCAGTAGGCGTCGAGCCGGTCGGTCCCCGGGTCGGGCGAGATCGCCGCGCGCAGCACCGCGCGGGGGTTCGTCTTCAGGCTTCCGCCGCCCCCCAGCCGCACCCGGTCGGAGAAGCCCGACACGGCCGACCCAAGCCCGGGCGCGGTTCGGCGCGCCGCGAGGTTCCACGACAGGCGCGGGAAGATGGCGAAGAAGAGGGCTCCGCCCAACAGCGCCACCAGCGCGCCCGCGGCGACGCCGCGCAAGAGCGGGCCGACGGACACCTCGTCCGGGTCGCCCGGGCCGGTGTCCAGCACCGCCAGGGCGAGCGACAGGCAGCCGAGAATTCCGAAGGCCGCCAGGCACGCGCCGAACACCAGCTCGCCCGACAGCGCCGCTCCGCCGGTGATCATCAAGAGCGACGTCAGGTGCACCTGGTTGTCGGTCGACGGCGCGGGGGGCGACAGCATGCGGTGCACGGTGACGAGCGCGGCGAAGCTGCACGCGGCGACCACCAGGTCGACGTGGCCCCGGAAGGCGCTGGCGAAGAGGACCACCGCGGCGACGCCGAGGCCGATCGCCGACCCGCCCACGGCCCGGGCCAGAACCCGGCGGCCCGAGAGCGACAGGGCCAACCCCACCCCGTAGGCCGCGATCGCCCAGAGGGGCACGCTGCCCGACGAGGCGATCGAGGCAAACGCGGCGCCCGAAGCCAGGTCACGCAAGGCCAACCGCAGCCGGGTTCTGCCCTCGGCGTTCACGCGGGTTCCTCGAAGCCGAGGAGCGCCAGCGCGGTGAGCACCCGGCGGTTCTGCCCCGCGCCCGCCGCCGGGCGCAGCCGAGTCTTGCCGGCCTCGAGCCCGACCTCGTGTCCGGCCTCGAGCAGGCGCCGGGTCTGGACGGCGGCCTCTTCGCAGCGGCGCTCGAGCGCGTCGCCGGCGAGGCCCGCGTCCACCGCCAGGACGTATTGGCGCCGCTCTTCCCGCTCGCGCTCGGCCCGGAGCAGCTTCCCGGCCGCGGCACTCTTGATCCAGTGCACCCGGCGGGCGTCCTCGCCCGGCTGCAACTCGCGCAACCCGAGCAGGTCGCCGGTGCCGTCGCGGCGTTGCAGGTTGCCGGCGTCTCCGATGGGGCCGGTCTCGCGCTCGCTCGCGTCGGCGCAGGTGTAGCCGCGGCGCGGGAAGACGACCAGGGTGTCGGCCGCTTCGACGACGCGGCTCTTGGCGAACAGCCCGAACGGGTAGGTGGTGGACACCTTCACGCCGGTCAGCCGCACCGGCCCCCGGCGGGGCGCGGTCAGGTCGGCGCGGGCGACCAGGGCGGCGCCCGGGGCAAGGGCCGGCACGAAGGCCTGGCCTTCCACCGGCGAATCGGATTCCGACACGGTGAGGGCGAACGAGTGGCCCTGGTCGCGCCGCACCTCGTACCGGAACGGGAAGGGTTCGCCGGCGTGCGCGGCGTCGGTGCCCAGCCGGCGCACCTCGACCCGGGCGAGGCACTGCTCGGACAAGACGCCCGAGACGACGATGGTCGAGAGCATCAGGCCCAGCACCAGGTACAGCAGGTTGTTGCCGGTGTTCAGCGCTCCGAGCCCGACGCCGACGGTGACGACCAGGTAGGCGCGGCCGGCCCGCGTGATGGTCAGCCGCCGAGGCGGGCGGAACCAGCCGCGCACCCGCGCCCAGAAGCCTTCCTTCGGCGAGCTCACCGAGGCGCCGGCACCTTGCGGGCGATCTCCCCGAGCAGGTGCGAGGCCTCGTCGCGCGAGAAGACTCCGTGAACGGCGCTCCGCAAGAGCAGGCGGTGCGACAGCACCGGCGCGAACATCTCGCGCACGTCGCCGGGAGTCACGAAGTCGCGGCCGTCCCACAGCGCCTGGGCCTTGGCCGCCGACATCAGGGCCAGCACCGCCCGGGTCGACGCCCCGCGCTCGATCTCCGCGTGCGCCCTCGTCGCCGTGGCCAGGCGCACCGCGTAGTCCGCGACCGACTCGTCTACCCGGGCCCGCGCGGCGACGGCTTGCAGGGCCAGCAGCTCTTCCGCGGTGGCCACCGTCTTGAGCGCGGCCACGGGATCTTCGGCTCCCCGCGTGCGCACCAGCCCCGCCTCGACCTCGGGCGACGGGTGGCCCAGCGTCAGCCGCATCAGGAAGCGGTCGAGCTGAGAATCGGGCAGCGGGTAGGTGCCCGAGAAGTCGGTCGGGTTCTGGGTCGCCACCACGGTGAAGGGGGCGGGCAGGGGGTGCGTCACCCCGTCGACGCTGACGCGGGCATGCGCCATCGCCTCGAGCAGCGCCGACTGGGTGCGCGGCGTGGCGCGGTTCAATTCGTCAGCGAGCACCAACTGATGGAAGAGCGGCCCCGGCCGGAAGTCGAACTGGGCCTCCCCGGGCCGGAAGATCTGGGTGCCGAGAATGTCGGCCGGCAACAGATCGGCCGTGAACTGCACGCGGGCGAACGACAGCGCGCACGACCGGGCGACGGCCTCGGCCAGTGTCGTCTTGCCGACGCCGGGCACGTCCTCGAGCAGCAGGTGGCCTCTCGCGACCAGGCAGGTCACCGCGCCGCGGGCCTGGGCGTCCTTGCCCTGCACGACTCGAGAGAGGTTGGCGGCGACCCGTTCGAGTACCCCGCGGGCCGCGCGAGCGTCATCCAGTGGAGGCACTGAGTGGAGGGGCTGGTTCATCGGCGCGCGAGCTTACCCGCTCGGCGCCAGTTGCCGGAAGAAGAGGCGAACCCAAGCTTCTCGGCACGGGGAGGTGCCATGTTCGCCGCGATGTCCGTCATCTCGTTGGGGCTGTGGGGGTTGGGGCTCGCCAGCGGAGCCGCCACGGGGCCGTGGCTGCACCTATTCCTGGGCGCGGGGCTGGCCGCCGCCGGGCTGGCGCTGGTCTCGGCGCCCAAGCGGAAGTGTTAGCGTCCGCCGCCGATGAAAGGGCGAAATTGGGCAGGCCTCATGGCCGCGGCGCTGGGCCTGGCGCCCGCGGCAGCCCTCGCCCACGACGCCGGTCTCGTCTACGCCCGGGTGTCGCGCCCGGGCAACGACGCGCCCGTTCAAGAGACGCTGACGATGACCGCGGCGACCCTGGCGAGGCTGGCGCCGGTCGACGCGGACGGCGACGGCAAGCTGACCCAGGCAGACCTGGACGCCCGGTCCGAGGCGATTCTGGCGGGGGTGTGGAACGCCGCGCCGCTGTCGGCCCAGGGGGCGCCGTGCCGGCCCGGCCCCGCGAGGGCGAGGCTGGGGGACGGCTTCGTCGAGCTGTCGGCCGGCTTCCAGTGCGGCCCGGGCGAGCTGTCGCAGACTTTCAAGCTGCTCGAGGTGCTGCCGCCGGCGTACCGGGTGGTGCTCGGCTACGAGGTCGCCGGCCAGGTGGGCCAGCGGTTCGCCCAGGGCAACACCCAGACGCTCGTCCTGGCCACGCCCCGGGGGCAGGGCGCCGAACGCGTCAGCGGCTTTCCGGGTTGGTTCAGGCTGGGCGTCTTCCACATCTTCACCGGCGTCGACCACCTCGCGTTCCTGGCCGCGCTCCTGTTGGTGGGGAAGCGCTGGAAGCGGGTGCTCTGGATGGTGACCGCGTTCACTCTCGCGCATTCGATCACCCTCGGGGCCTCGGCGCTCGACCTCATTCCGCTGTCGAGCCGGTCGGCGCGGTGGGTCGAGTGCCTGATCGCCCTGTCCATCGTCTGGGTTGCGGTCGAAAACCTGGTCCTGCGAGATCCTCGGCACCGCGCGTTCCTCGCGTTCGGCTTCGGCCTGGTGCACGGCTTTGGGTTCGCCTCGGTGCTGAAGAGCTACGGGCTCGGAGGTTCGGTGGTCACCGGTTTGTTGGGCTTCAACCTCGGGGTCGAGGCGGGCCAGGCCTGCGTCGTGCTCGCGATCTTCCCGCTGATCCAATGGGCGCACCGCCGTCCGGCAGTGTCCACCTGGGTCGTCCGATTCGCGTCGGTCGTCATCCTCGCGGCCGGAGGCACGTGGCTGGTCGAGCGCGCCCTCGGTTGAAGCCGGGCGCGGGCGTCACCACCTTAGCGGTCGGGTTGGGCGAGGACCGGGCGATGGGAGACAGACACAGCCGGCTCGGCGCATTGCTCGCCGCCGCGTGGGAAGCCGAGGTGGTCTCGGGCCGCGAACTGGCCGCGCTCGCGCGCGACGCGCCAGACCTGACCGCGAAGGCCCGGCTGCTGGTGCTGTCGGCCTACTGCCGGGCCCACGCCTCCCGCCTGCTCGCGCGCCTGTCGAGCCTGGGGCGGGGGCCCTTGCCGGTGCCTGCCGACGACGAAGACTTCGACGACGAAGGGCCGCCCGACGAAGCGGCGGTGGACGAACGCCTGGCGCGGCTGGCGTCGCACGCCCGGGTCGCGGCGGCCCGGTACGAGGCGATCGCCGATCTGGCTCGGCGGAGGCAGGACCTGTCGTCGGCCTGGATTTGCGAGCTCAACCGCAGCGAAGAGCGCGATCTCGTGGGCGAGCTGGGGCGGTTGGGCCGGCCGCGTTCAGAGCCGTTGTTCGAGGCCCAGCCGAAGGGCTAAAAGCCGGCCTATGGCCAAGGCCGAGAGCTACGACGACCTGATCTTCCAGTTGGGCGACCTCGCGCGCGACCGGCTGGCCAGCCGGCCGGCCCCTCCCCGGTCGATGGCCCGGGTGTTCAAGGCCGAGGACGCCGTGGTCGCCCGCCGGGCCGAGCTCGAGGACCTGGAACGCCAGATGAACGAAGAGGACGCCGGCTACGCCGACTTCCTCGACCGTCAGGAAGCCGAGCGGGGCGAGCAGCAGGAGATCGTCAAGAAGTGGAAGCGGGCCGTCGAGGCCATCGAGGGGCGCAGCAAGGAATTGCGAAAGCGCCTGTCCACGAAGCGGGCGACGGTGCGGTACGAGGCCGCGGGGTTGAAGACGACCGAAACGAAGCACCGGGACCTCGAGATGACCTCGCACCACGACCAGGCGAAGGTGCAGGTGTCGCGCGACAACCTGAAAAAGCTGCGCCTGTTGCACATGCGCAAGCAGCGCGACATCGAAGAGGTCGAGGCCGAGCTGGCGCAGGTGCTCACGCCCCGTCCGGGGCAGCCGGGCGCGCAGGGCATTCTCGCCCACAAGCGGCTGCTCGACATGGAAGACGAGAGCGAGCTTCGCAAGGAAGAGCACGAGCAAATGATGGCCGACCTCGACGCCGCGATCGCCGCGAAGGAAGCCGAGACGACCGCCGCGGAGGACTACCTCGACCAGGCGCTCTTCCTGCTCGGCGAGGAGTGCTACACCCAGCGGCTCGCCGACCCCGCGCTCGCCGCGCTGTACCCGAAGATCGACCGCGCCGCGGGCTGAAATCCGGGCTTTGCTGTTGGTGCTTCCGAGTCTCGACCGACGCGCGGGTGTTCCAACAGGGCCTGTTCTCTCGACCGTGAGAAAACAGTGCGGACCATTTTCTCTCATATGAGAGAATGGTCCTGGTCATGTTACCCCGATTCTACGACGTCATCCTGCGCGCCCACCTCGACGAGCACCGGCAAATGGCGTTCGTCGCCGGACCGCGGCAGGTGGGTAAGACGACCGCCTGTCGGGCGCTGGCAGATGGGTATCTCAGCTGGGATGATCGGGACGCGCGGCGGATGATCCAGGCTGGGCCGCGCGCGGTGGCCGAGCATCTCGGGCTCGAGGTTGCGCGGAAGCGGCCGCTCGTCGTCGCGTTCGACGAGTTGCACAAGTTCGGCAAGTGGAAGAGCTTCCTGAAAGGGTTCTTCGACCTGTACGAGGACCGTGTGCGGGTGCTCGTCACGGGAAGCTCGCGACTTGACGTGTACCGGAGGGGCGGCGACAGCTTGATGGGCCGGTACTTCCTGTTCCGAATGCACGCGCTGACGATCGGCGAGTTGGTTAGAACTTCGTTGCCGACCCACCCGACGCAGAGGCCCGCGCGGCTCGCAGATCGTGACTTCGACGCCCTCTGGACCTTCGGCGGATTTCCCGAGCCGTTTACCCGCAGGTCGCGGGCGTTTCACCTGCGCTGGCGTGAGCTTCGCCGGCAGCAACTGGTGCGCGAGGACGTCCGGGACCTGACTCGCGTGCAGGAACTCGGTCAGCTCGACACCCTGGTCTCGCTGCTCGAGGAGAGGTCGGGCATGCAGTTGGTGTACAGCAACCTCGCCGGAGACCTCGGCGTCGCGGTCGAAACCATCCGGCGATGGGTCGACACGCTCGAAGGGCTCTACGTCGGGTTCCGAGTCAGGCCGTGGTTCGTGAACGTCGCGAAGTCGTTGCGCAAAGAGCCCAAGTGGTACCTCTTCGACTGGTCGAGCATCTCCGACACCGGAGCGCGCGCCGAGACGTTCGTCGCGTGCCACCTGCTGAAGGCGGTCCAGGGCTGGAATGATCTCGGGCTCGGGCGTTTCGAGCTTCGCTACTTGCGAGACAAGCAGAAGCGCGAGGTCGATTTCGTGGTCGTCCGCGATCGCAAGCCATGGTTCCTGGTGGAGGTGAAGGCCGCGGAGACCCGGCTGTCCCCAGAGCTCGGGTACTTCCAGGCTCAGACCCGAGCCGCGCATGCCTTCCAGGCCGTGCTCGATCTCGAATACCTGGACTCAGATTGCTTCAAGCACACGAAGCCGATCGTGGTGCCCGCGCGAACGCTGCTCTCGCAGCTTCTCTAGCGGTGGAGAAGAACCGGGCGGGGGGGTATTGATTTCGAGAAACTTGCTGCTAGATTGCGCCGCCTTTCGGACGGGGGCCAGGCCCGTTCAGTCGTAAGGCGTCGTAATCGCAGCTCAATTTCGTGCCCTTGGGCACGCCGCACCTCCGGACCCCAACCGTCCGCGTGCGAGAGAAGGAAAGGAACGTCTCATGAAGGGGCTCATCGGCAAGAAGGTCGGAATGACGCAGGTCTTCACCGAGGATGGCAACCTCGTCCCGGTGACGGTGATCGACGTCAACAGTTGCACCGTCGTCGGCAAGCGCACCCCCGAGAAGGACGAGTACTCGGCGGTGGTGCTCGGGTTCGGCGAGGTGGCGGAAAAGAAGCTGAACCGCGCTCGCAACG
>JAHFDQ010000276.1:7075-8013 GCA_023248915.1 Archangiaceae bacterium
CTCGCAACGGCGCCCTCAAGAAGGCGGGGGCCAAGCTGACGAAGCACGTCCACGAGTTCCGCATCAGCCCCGAGGAAGTGGCGGCGATGAACGTCGGCGACGCGGTGAAGCCCGACATGTTCGTCAAGGGCCAGAAGGTCGACGTCACCGGCATCACCAAGGGGCGCGGTTTCCAGGGCGTCATGAAGCGCTGGGACTTCCGCGGCTTCGGCCAGACGCACGGCACCCACGAGTACCGGCGGCACCCGGGCGCCATTGGCCAGCGCAAGACGCCGGGCCGCGTGTACCCGAACAAGAAGATGCCCGGCCACTACGGCGTCGAGAAGGTGACCACCCAGAACATCACCGTGGTCGAGGTGATTTCCGACAAGGGGCTGCTGCTGGTCAAGGGCGCCGTTCCGGGCCACGAGAACTCGATCGTGTACGTGAAGCCCTCGGTGAAGGAAGCGCTGCGCGCGTCGCACAAGCAGTAGACAAGGGGCCGAACTCCAGGAGCCGGAAGTGCCGGACCGTCTGCGATGGCTAGTTCCAGGGCTGGTGTTGGCCGTGGCCGGCTGCGGCCCGACGCGCACGGCTCCCAAGGGGTTGGGTGAACCCTGCTCGCCGACGCTGGCTCCGGGCGAGGTCGCCACAGAGTGCGCCGACGGGCTGTGCGTGGCCTTAGACACCGCCTCGGGCTTCTGCACCCGCAACTGCGCCGACGACGGCAAGTGTCCGGACGGCTTCTTGTGCCAGGCCGCGGGCTCGTACGGGAAGATCTGCCGCAAGCTGACCGGCTGCAAGGTCGACAACGACTGCCCCTCGGGCCACAGCTGCGACGCCGACTCCGGCAACTGCTACATCAAGGTGCAGCGCACCCTGTGCTCGCCCTGCCAAGACGCGCTGCAATGCCCCTCGGGCGGAGCCTGCTTCTCGGCGGTCGGCAGCGGCGAGCAGTT
>JAHFDQ010000706.1 GCA_023248915.1 Archangiaceae bacterium
ACTTGAAGGTGAGCGACGGGTACTTGGCCACGTCGAAGAAGTCGGCCGACTTCAGGTGGGCGTCGCGCTTGTCGTCGCGGGTGCTGATGGTGGTGGCGTCGATGGTCGCCTGCACCGACGACTTGGTGACGTCCTTGTCGTCGAGCTCGATCGTGCCCGTCGTCTTGCCGAACTGGCCGCGGACGGTCGAGACCATCATGTGCGTCACCGAGAACTGCGCCGCGGTGTGCGAGGAGTCGAGCTCCCAGGTGGTCGCGCCGGCCAGGCCGGGGGCGGCGAGGAGGGCGATCGCGATCGCGCGGGTGATTCGAATCATGGTGCGGGTCTCCAAGAGTGGGGTGAAGGTGGAAGGGCAAACTAGCGGCCACGCTTCGCGATTGCACCCAATACCGCCGGACTACCGCCGCATGCCTCGGCCCTTCTTCCGTCCTTTGCCCGGCGAGCCGCCGGACGGCCCTCCGTCAGGCACGGCTTCCGCAGGGAGGCAGAACTTCGCGCCGTCGCGGGTGAAGGTCCACGCGATGACGGCGAAGGTGATGAGCACCGCGAACGACATCGAGGTGTATTTCTCGTCGTCCCACTGCGACATGCCCGGTAGCGGCGACCAGCCGATGAACTGGGTGAGGGCGGTGAAGCCGAGCAGCACCATTCCCACCTCGCGCCGTTTCACGAAGAGCGGCGCGAAGGCGACGAGGAAGCAGTAGTAGTAGCTGGTGAGCTCGACCCCGACGCCGATCATGAGCGTCGAGAGCGCCGCGGCCGCCCACGGCTCGAGGCCCGCGCCCTTCACGGCGAAGAAGAGCAGGGCGAGGAAGCCCAGCACGGCCGCGATGAAGAGCGGCATCGCCTCGTGGAAGGTGCGCAGCCGCTCTTCCTTCCACTTTCCCCAGGGGTCGGCGGCGTGGTTGTCGTGCAAGAGCGCGCTGCGCGTGGACGGCCGGTAGGCGACCGCGGTGCGAAGCCCCATGTGGTTGGTGAGCGGGGTGCTCGCGTGCTTGGACGTGTTCTGGAAGAAGCGCTGGTAGGTGTCCAGCCCGCCCGAGAGGACGAAGCTGGCCGGCAACAAGACCGCCACTCCCAGCGCCGCGCCCCCGAACAACTTCAGGTAGCGACGGTCGAGCCGGCGCTCGGTGCGGAGAATCTCGATCGCGGCCAAGAAGGGCCCCACCAGCAAGAGCGCGGGGAACAGCCGCAGCGTCGCGGCGTAGGCGAGCGACAGCCCGGCCAGGAGCGGGCGTTCCTTCTTCAACAGGCACACGCTGGCCACCGAGAAGAACAGCCAGTCGTGGCGGAGGAAGGCGCCGCCCGTCCAGAACCAGCGGTTGGCGTAGTTGGTGCCGAGGACGAGCATCGCCAAGGCGAGCACTCGCCAGCCGAAGGCCCAGTACAAGAGGGCCGCCATCGCCGAGAGCAGCAACGGGTCGAGGAGCGCGAGCAGCCCCAGTTGCAGGTCGCTGGCCGGCGCCAGGGACGACAGCGCGTGGCCCAGCATGTTCCACACCGGGGTCGCGTTGTAGCCGTGGTCGTGCCCCATCATCTCCCACCGCTCGCGGACCACCCGCGGCCTGAACCAGGCCACGTCGTGGCGAAACTCGGCCCAGCGGTCGGCGGTGAAGTGGCTCTTGCAGGTCTCGGGGTGGGCGAGAACCTCGTCGGTCTTCACCCGGGCGTTGGTGCGCAGGTCGGTGATGGCGCGCTTGCGCACCTGCTCGCCCAGGCCGTCCTCGTCGTCGGCAACCGCGGTGCACTCGTAGAGCCGATCGTACTCGAGCTCGGGGAAGTACTTCGACCCGAGGTAGTAGTGGTAGGTGTCCCAGGTGTGGACGAAGTTGCCGAAGTGCAGCCACCCGAAGTTGGGGTAGGCGAGCGCTCCCAACAGCCCCAGGACCAGGAACAGCCGGTCTCGCAGGGCGCGGTCGCGGTGCTCTTTGCCCCGCTGCGCCAGGCGGTACCCCCAGCCGAGCACCCCCAGCGCCGCCAGGGCGATGAAGAACTGCAGCTTGTTGACCAGGGCGTCGTTCACCGGCGGCGGACCTTAGCCAGGAAGGAGAAAGAGGTGGGGAGAAGTGGGTTTTAGATCGAGACTGGCCCCCCTTCGTTGCACCGCCTTCCTCAAGGAGCCAGCCATGCGCCACGCCCGCAGTCTCGCAGCCGCGGTTGCCATTTCCGCCGTCCTCGCCGCCCCCGTCGCTGCCCACGCGCAGGGCATGCTGATTCCCACCGACACGTCGATGGGGCCGCTCGGCATCAAGTACCAGCGGGTGGCGGCCGAGATTAAGGACGGCACGGCGGTGACCAAGGTCGACCAGGTCTTCGTCAACTCCGGGCCGCGACAGCTCGAGGCGCATTACGTCTTCCCGCTGCCGAAGGGCGCCGCGCTGCAGGAGTTCTACCTGTGGATCAACGGCAAGCGGACCAAGGGCGAGATTCTCGAAAAGGACAAGGCGACCAACATCTACGAGGGCATCGTGCGCCGGCTGCAGGACCCCGGGCTGCTCGAGTACATCGACTCGGACGTGTTTCGCGCCCGCGTCTTCCCGGTGCCGGCGAACGGCGAGCAGCGCATCGAGCTGACGTTCTCGCAGGTGCTCGACTTCTCGGGCGGGGTGTACCGGTACCACTACCCGCTGGGGGCCTCGAGCAAGGGGGCTCCG
>JAHFDQ010000277.1 GCA_023248915.1 Archangiaceae bacterium
CGGCCAGCAGGTGGCCTTCACCGCCACCGTCACCGGCCCGGTCAACACCGCGGTCACCTGGGCCGTTCAGGAAGCCAACGGCGGGACGATCAGCACCGCGGGCCTGTACACCGCTCCGGCGACGACCGGCGCGTTCACCGTGGTCGCCACCAGCGTCGCCGACACCTCCAAGAGCGCCACCGCGACCGTCACGGTGACGAACAACCCGGTGGTGGCGGTGACGATCAGCCCGAAGACCGTGACCATCATGGTGGGGGCGCTGCAGAGCTTCTCCGCCGGTGTCACCGGGACCAGCAACACTGCAGTCACCTGGTCGGTGCTGGAATCGGGCGGAGGGACGGTGAGTGGCGGGACCTACACCGCTCCCGCCACGGCCGGCACGTTCCACGTGGTCGCGACCAGCGTGGCCGACACCTCGAAGAGCGACGCCGCCACGGTGACGGTGAGCTCGACTCCGGTGGTGTCGGTGTCGCTCAACCCGACGTCCGCGTCAGTGCTGATCGGCGCGACCCAGAGCTTCACCGCGACCGTCTCGGGCAACTCCAACACCGCCGTCACCTGGTCGGTGCAGCCTTCCAGCGGAGGCGGAAGCATCGCCCCCAGCGGCACGACCGCCGTCTACACCGCCCCGTCCACCGCGGGCACCTACCAGGTCACCGCCACCAGCGTGGCAGATACCGCCAAGAGCGCCACCGCCAACGTGATGGTCGCCCTCCCTGCCGGACCCATGATGTCCGGCACCGTCGCCTACACGGGCACCAAGACCGGGCGCGTCTACCTCGCCCTCCAGAACGGCGGCGGAGGCCAGGGCACCAGCCTCAGCGCGCCCGGAGCCTTCACCATCCGCGGCCTGCAGGGTTCCGGCAACGGGGTGATGGTGAAGGCCTTCCTCGACACGCTCGGCACCGGCACGTTCAACTACGTGGCCGACCCCACTGGTTCCGCCAACGTCACGCTCACCGGCGCGAATATCACCGGCGTCACCGTCACCCTGGCCGACCCGCCGGCGCCCACCACCCCGGGCCAGGCGCCGACGCCGTTCGTCATCCCGGCGGCCGACTCGCTCATCGTGGGCCTCGAATCGCTCAGGGACAATCAGGGCCAAGAGGTCGCGACCGCATACAACCTCTACTGGAGCACCACTGCCAACCCCGGGCCGTCGAACAAGGCCGCGGGGGCCCCCAAGACGTTCACCGCGGGCGGCGTGGGCGCTGTCTACCTGGGCAGCCCGTCCGTAGCCGCGGGCAGCGCGTACTACTTCTCGGTCTCGGCGAAGAACGGCACCCTTGAGGGGCCGGTGTCGACGGCGGTGGGGCCGGTGACCGTGGCCGAGCTGACGGGCGGCACCACGGTGTCGGGCCAGGTTGCCTTCCCGGGAGTGACGGTTACAGGGCCGTTCATCGTCGGCATCTACAGCGACTCGAGCGGCGCCAACTACGTTCGGGTCACCGGAACGACGAGCCCGCAGTCGTTCTCGATTCCGGGCGTTCAACCGGGCAATTACCAGCTCTTCTCCGCCATCGACGCCAACGGCGATGGCGCCTTCGGTATCGGCGACCCGCAGGTTGGCTTCGGCGACAAGGGCCAGGGGCTGACGGTCGCGGGCACAGCAGTCAGCGGCCTCAGTCTCACGCTCGCCGCCAGCGACTCGACGGCCTCGGTGCGGACACGCCACGGCAAGAACGGCGGCGCCGACCAGTACCAGCTCGAGCTGGCGCTCGAGTCAGGCCTCAAGCGGCCGGTGAAGGTGGCGCTGACCTCGGGCCCGAACGTGAACGTCCCGGTCGACGTCGGCCTGGAAATGAACGGCGGCGGGGGCTCGTCGCGGCACAGGCTACAGTGGCAGCTCGGTACGACCGGCCCGACCGTGGGCCAGACGTTCGCCTTCGACGTCACCTACCAGGACGGGACGACCGGGACGGTGAGCGCGCCCGTGGTGGGAGTCATCACCGGGCTGCCGACCGCCCTCACGCCGTCGGGCCCGGGCGCCTCGACCACGCCCACCCTGACCTGGACGCTGCCCGGTTCGCTCCCTTCCCCGTACTCGCTGCGCGTCTGGGTGGGCGGCAACAACGGCGGGTGGGACTACTCGTTCGGGCCCGGGGTCACCTCAGTCCTCTACGGCGTCGATGGCAAGGCTGGCCCGCTCAACTACGGCAACAGCTACAACTGGTCGATCGACGTCATCGACCAGTACGGCAACCAGGCCAGCGACGGGCAGCAGTTCAGCGTCGGGGGGGTGGCGGTGTCCATCATCCCCAAGAACGTGACCGTCACCGTGGGAGCGCAGCAGAGCTTCACCGCGACGGTCACCGGCAGCGGCAACCCCGCGGTCACCTGGTCGGTGCAGGAAGCTGGCGGAGGGACGATCAGCGGCGGGACGTACACGGCTCCCGCGACGACCGGTACCTACCACGTGGTGGCGACCAGCGTGGCCGACACCTCGAGGAACGACGTCGCGACGGTGACGGTGAGCGCCACGCCGGTGGTGTCGGTCGCGCTGAGCCCGCCGTCCGCGTCGGTGCAGGTCAACGGAACGCAGAGCTTCACCGCGACGGTCTCGGGCAACGCCAACACCTCCGTCACCTGGTCAGTGCAACCTCCCAGCGGAGGCGGAAGCCTCGCCCCCAGCGGCAACTCCGCCGTCTACACCGCGCCGTCCGCCCCGGGCACCTACCAGGTCGTCGCCACCAGCGTGGCCGATACCGGCAAGAGCGCCTCCGCCAACGTCACGGTCGGCCTCACCGCCGCCCCCGCCCTGTCCGGCACCGTCGCCTATGCCGGCAGCAAGACCGGGCGCGTCTACCTCTCGCTGCAGAACGGTGGAGGCGGGCAAGGCACCAGCCTCACCGCGCCGGGCACGTTCACCATTCGCGGCGTGCAGGGCAACGGCAACATGACGAAGTTGAGCGCCTTCCAGGACGTGCTCGGCACCGGCGCCTACGACTACGCGGCCGACCCGTACGGCTCGATAGACGTCACCCTGACCGGCGCGGACATCACCGGCCTCACCGTCACCCTCGCCGACCCTCCGGCGCCCACCACGCCGGGCCAGGCGCCTCAGCCGTTCGTCATCCCGGCGACCGATTCGCTCGTCGTCGGCCTCGACGGACTCAGGGACGGTCAGGGCCGCGAGCTGGCGACCGGGTACAACTTGTATTGGAGCACCACCCCCAGCCCCGGTCCGGCGAACAAGTCCGCGGGCGCTCCCAAGGCCGTTCCGCCGGGCGGCGTGGGCGCGGTCTTCCTAGGAAGCCCGACCGTAACGGCGGGCGGCACGTACTACTTCTCGGTCTCGGCACTGAACGACACATTGGAGGGCCCGGTGTCGGCGTCCGTGGGGCCGGTGACGGTGGCCGCGCCGACCGGGGGCACCACGGTCTCCGGCCAGGTGGCGTTCCCGGGTCTGTCGGTCACTGGGCCGTTCATCGTCGGCATCTACAGCAAATCGGGCGGCGCCTACTACGTTCGGGTCACAGGCACCACGAGCCCGCAGGCGTTCTCGATTCCAGGGGTGCCTGCGGGCAGCTACCAGCTCTTCTCCTTCATAGACTCGAACAGCGACGGCCTCGTCGCCACCGGCGACCCTCAGGCGGGCTTTAGCGGCAATTCCTCCGCGGTGACGGTCGGGTCCGGGCCGGTCAGCGGGCTCAACGTCACTCTCGCCTCAGGCGACTCGACCCCGATGGTTTCGACCCGACACAGCAGGTATGGCGGGTCCGACGGCTACCAGCTCGGTCCGTCGGTGGTTTCCAACCTCAAGCGGCCGGTGAAGGTCGTGCTCACTTCGGGGCCGAACGTGAACGTCCCCGTCGACATCGGCCTGAACTTCGGCAACGGAGGGGGCACCGCGCAGTTCGGCATGCAGTGGGACCTGGGTGGGACCGTTCCGTCGGTAGGCCAGACCTACTACTTCGACGTCACCTACCAAGACGGGTCAACCGGGTCGGTGAGCGCGTCGGTCTCGGGCGTCCTCTCGGGCCTGCCGACCGCCCTCACCCCGTCGGGCTCGGGCGCTTCGGCCACGCCCACCCTCACCTGGACCCTGCCGGGCTCGCTCCCGTCTCCCTACTCGTTGGAGGTCTGGGTCGGGGGCAACAATGGCGGGTGGGACTACTCCGTCGCGCCGGGTTCGACGTCGGTCCTCTACAACGTGGATGGCAAGGGCAGCGCGCTGTCCAGCGGCGGCTCGTACAATTGGGACGTCACGATCTCGGACCAGTACGGCAATCAGGCCAACGACGGGCAGCAGTTCACCGTCCAGTAGACCGGCGACCTTGCCTGGCGGCGAGCTTCCTACCGCTCGCCGCCAGCGCCGGGACTGCTACTTCCATTCCCAGAAGCGACCCTGGCTGTTGCCGTTCTCGTCGATGTCGTACTCGAACAGCACCGCGACGGAGTTCAACCGCGCCAGCTTGGTGGACGGCGTCGAGAAGACGAGCGAACCCCTCCAGGTGGCCGCCGAACCCTTGCCGGTCGGCTTTCCACAGCCCGAAGCGAAGAACGACGCGTGCTCGCCGTCGCGCGTCATGAACACGCCCTGGCCCTCGCCCGCCATGGTGCCGCCCGGCCGCATCGTGGCGACGTAAGTCACCAGGGTCGACCCCTCGATTCCCAGCAGCTTGCCGTTCTCCTGCGCCGAGGTTTCGACCTTGCCCGCGATCGCGTCGATGATCCGCACTCCGACGGTCTTCCCTGTGAACTCGCCAATCTTTTCGCCCAACATGTGATGCCTCCAGTTCGGTTAGCACTTCCCTTCCGACCGCCCCTGCGGCCGAAGGGTCGGCGGGTTTTGCTCACGCCCCCGGGCGCGCTCAACGAATTCGCGAGGCATGCGTCGACTACCGCTTCTTTGGAGCCTCGGATCGCCCGGAATTGGACGCCCGCGCCAGGAAACGGGCCGCCGGATGTCGTCGGCTGAGCACCTGCCGGATCAGCGGCGAAGCGACGCGAACTGCGGGTGCGCGGCCAGCGCCGCTTCCAGCCCATCGGTCGCCTCTTCCCCCGGAGGCGCCTTCGCCGTCGACCGCCGCCACCGGTCCAGCCACTCGGGGCCGAGCGGCCGTTCCAGCGCGTCGAGCCGGGTGGAGGCCACCGTGGTTTCCTGCTTGGTGCCCACCGCGCGGCCCGCGCCGACGAAGAAGCCGGTGAGCAGCAGCGCCGTCCTCACCCGGGTCGAGGCGCTGTAGGTGACGAGAAGGGCCCCCGAACCGTCGTCGCGGCACGCCGCGCGCACCTCGGCCAGCGCCGGCCTCGTCCAGAGCCGCGGGTTCTTCTCGGGAGAGAACGGGTCGAAAAAGACGAGGTCCGCCGGCCGGGGCGCCTTTCCCAGCCCTTCCAGCGCGTCGCCCAGCTCGAGCGTCCACTCCACGCCGTCGCCCTGAAAACGGCGCTCGCGCATCAGTGTCTGGGCGGCCTCGCGCCAGGGCGCCAGGTACCCGAAGCCGGCCTCGTCCGAGAGCGCGAGCCTCAACGGCGCCAGGTCGACCTCGAAGCTCACAATCTCGAGCCGGCGCCGCGCCTTCGAAGGGGTCTCCGCCGCGCAGGCGAGCGCCGCCACCGCGTTGGCCCCCGCGCCCAGCCCCACGTCGTAGATTCGGAGCGGCGCCGCGCCCAAGTCCGCGAGCCGCTCGGCCAACCGGGTCTGCTCGACGTAGAGGAGGTTGGCCTCGCGCCAGGGCCCCACCGAGGGGTGCATCACCTCGCCGTGCCCGAGGTGGCGCACGGCCCGGGCGCCGTTGCGAAGCGTCACCAGCTCGAAGTCCCCGTCGCGAGTCACCGGGCCAGCACCTCGGTCAGGTCGCGGTACAGCGCCTCGAACGTCCCGGCCAGGACGGCCTCGCGCATGCGCCGCATCAGCGCCTGGAAGTGGTGCAGGTTGTGGATGGAGATCAGCCGCGAGCCGAGCGTGTGCTTGCCCTGCATCAGGTGCCGGAGGTAGCCCCGGCTGTAGCGCCGGCACACCGGGCAGTCGCAGCAGGGGTCGATGGGGCCGTCGGTCAGCCGGAAGGCCTCGCGCGACAGACGCACCAACCCCTCGAACGTGTACGCATACGACTGCTGCGCCATCTTGGTGGGGATGATGCAGTCGAACATGTCCACGCCCGCCTTCACCGACTCGAGCAGGTCGAGCGGCGTGCCGACACCCATCAGGTAGCGGGGCTTGTCCGCGGGCAACAGCGCCGCGGTGTGCCGGGTCGTCGAGTAGAGCAGCTCGCGCGCCTCACCGACGGCCAGGCCTCCGATGGCGAAGCCGTCGAAGGGGTGCGGGGTGAGGGCGGCGACGCTCTCGGTGCGCAGCTCGGGGTGGGCCCCGCCCTGGACGATGGCGAAGAGCGCCTGCCCCGTGTCCACCCGTTGCTTCGCTTCGAGGCTGCGCAGCGCCCAGCGGTGCGTGCGGTCCATCGCTTCCTTGGCCTCGGCCAGACCGGCCGTGCCCTCGATGCAGACGTCGAGCACCATCATGATGTCCGAGCCGATCGACTGCTGCGTGGCGATGCTGGTCTCGGGAGAGAGCATCCGCCGGCTCTGGTCGTGGAACGAGCGGAAGCGCGCCCCCTTCTCGGTCACCTCGCGGTCGGCGGGCAGAGAGAAGATCTGGTAGCCGCCCGAGTCGGTGAGCACCAACCCGTCCCACCCCATGAAGCGGTGAATGCCGCCAAAGGCGTCGAAGACCTCGGTGCCTGGCCGCAGCATCAGGTGGTAGGTGTTGGCGAGCACGATGCGCGCGCCCGAGTCGCGAATTTCCTCGGGCGCCAGATTACGGATGTTGGCGTGCGTCGCCACCGGCATGAACACCGGGGTCGGCACCGCGCCGCGACGCGTGTGCAGCACCCCGGCGCGGGCGCCGGTCGGGTCGGTGCCCGCAAGCTCGAAGCGAACCGTCATCAGCGACCGCTTATACCGTCCCCGCCCGGGCAAAGGGCTGGCCGATCGGCTCGTCTTGGCATTGAATCGGCCGCCGAAACGTGCGTCAGTGGCCCCACCCGTGACGGAGGCAGCATGAAAGCGATTTCCTTGGCGGTTTTCGTTCTGGCGGCGGTACCGGCCTTGGCCCGAGATCGCGACTCGTCGCCGGTGCGCGATCGCGAACCGACGCCTGTGGTGGTGCCCAAAGAGCCCATACAGCGGCGCCTGTCGAAGGTGGACGACCTGCTGACCGAAGTCATTGGGCGGCTTCAACGAAAGAACTCCGACCTCGCCGCGTCCTTGAAGGACGCCCGCGCGGAGATCACCGAACTGCGCGAGATGCTCTCTTCGGCGCCGTCTCCCAGAGAGATGGCTGACCGCGACGGAGATCGCGACCGCGATCGCGACCGCGATCGGGACCGCGATGGGCGGCACGACGTGGTGGTGGTGGACACGCGCGGCCCCCAGCGCCCACCCCCGCCCCCGCCCCCGCCGGTCGTCTACCCGATGAACGACGGCGCGCTTCACGGTCTGACCGGAGCCATTCGCGCCGAGAGCTTCCCGAAGGACCGGCTGCGCGTACTCGAGCAGGCGGCTCCGTCGAACTGGTTCCTGGTGGTCCAGGTGCAGTCGCTCTTGACGCAGTTCGACTTCTCCGCCGACCGCCTGCAGGCCGCGCGAATTCTGAAGCCGCGCATCCTCGACCCCGAGAACTACTTCAAGCTCTACTCGTCGTTCGACTTCCAGAACGACAAGGCCGAGCTGAAAAAGATCTTGGCGCAGTAGCGGCCGACCCCGGGCTCAGGGCGCCAGCCGCATCTTGCGGAAGGTGCCCAGCCGGTTGAATAGCTTCTCCGGGTCGGCGGTGCGCACGTACTCGGCCAGTTCCTTGGTCGAGGCCGTCAGCTTCACCTGACCGTCGGCCACGACTCCCTTCAGCTTCCCGGCCTCGATGGACGCCTTCACGGGCTCGTCGTCCATCACCCAAAGGGTGAGCCCGCCGTCCTTGCCGAACTCGTAGCGGGCGAAGACGAACTCCGGCGCGAGCGCTGACGAGTCGGCGTAGGCGCCCTTGAACGAGCGCGCGCGGAGG
>JAHFDQ010000707.1 GCA_023248915.1 Archangiaceae bacterium
GTGCCCTACGCCCTCTTCTCCATCCAGGAACGCGGCGACCTCTTCGTCGGCGCCGGCGTGCAGGTCTACGAGGGGATGATCATCGGCGAGCACGCCCACCCGTCGGACCTGTCGGTGAACGCATGCCGGGGCCGCAAGCTGACCAACGTCCGGGCGGCCAACCGCGACGAGAACGTCATCCTCTCACCGCCCCGCGAGATGGGGCTCGAGAAGGCGCTCGAGTGGATCGCCGCCGACGAATTGGTCGAGGTAACGCCCAAGTCGGTGCGCATGAGGAAGAAGCTGCTCGACTTCGGCGACCGCTACCGGGCCGACCGCGACAGGAAGCGCGAGCAAGAAGTCGTCCGCGAGGACTAGTCCGTTCACCCCGAACCGCCGAGGGGCGGGTCTCGACTCCGCTCGACCTGAACGGAACCGAGCCGCTCGACCCGAACGGCCTAGAACGTGTACTTCACCCGCGGGTAGAATTGCAGCGACAGCATGTTCGGGCCGAGGACGTACCGCGCCATCACGTCCAGCCCGATGCTGAAGTGGTCCATGCTGGTGGCGTACTCGCCGCTCGCGCCGAAGCCGACGTTGATGCCCGCCTTGATGGGGTTGCCGGCGTTGTCGTTCACCGGAGCGGGGTCGAGCAGCGTGTAGCCCAGCGCCAGCTTCGGGGCGACGTACAGCCGCTCGGCGAGCGAGAACAGGTACGCCGCGGTGACGTCGGCGAAGGTGACGGTGAAGTTGTCGCTGAGCTTGCAGTCGCCCTTCGCGTCGGCGCCCGACCAGCAGTTGGCGGCGTTCGAGCCCATGCCAAAGTGGGCGCCGATCTCGACCGTCTGCGACAAGTCGTAACCGACTCCGAGCTGCAGGTAGGTCTGCAAGTTCGAATAGGCGTTGTCGCCGCCCAGGGTGAAGAAACCCCCGATGTCGGTCTCGGTGAAGAAGCCGCGCCGCACCTCGAGCGCCACGCCCTCGGAAGGGGTGGCGGCCAGCGCCGCCGTCGGCAGGGTGACGCACGCGACGAGAAGACTCAGCTTTCGCAAAGTACGCCTCCGGGCCCGCCTACGGGAAAAAGGCGGGCGACCTTACCGTTGGGGGTACGGGCGGGCAACCAAAAGCCGCCCTGCCCTACTCTTCGCCGCCCTCGTCGCCGCCGGCCGGCTTGAAGATCCACGGGAAGGTCACCGCGCACACCCCGCCGCCCGGCACCTCGGGGAACTTCCACCGCCGAATGCGGGCCAGCATGCACTGCTCGGCCGACGCGTTGCCCAGCGACGACTCGGACACGTTGGCTTCGCTCACCGCGCCCGTCGGGTCGATGGTGAAGGCCACCGCGACCTTGCCGGCCAGGTCGGGCGTCTTCTGCAGCTCTTGCTCGTAGCAGTACTTGATCTCGTTCTGGTGGCGCTTGATCACCTTGGCGATGACGTCCTTCGACAGTCCGCCGACCACCGTCGTCTTCCCGGGAACGACGCGGGTCGAGTCCTTGCCCCGGCCGCCCAGGTCGATGCTGCCGTAGCCGCCACGGCCGCGACCGCTGCCCTTGGTGCCGAGGCCGCCCAGGCCGAGGCCCGTGCCGCCGCCACCGGGGCCCGTGCCACGAGACCCGAGGCCGCCGATGCCGTGCGCGTCACCCAGGCCGGCGCCGCCCTGCAGGCCACCCAGGGCGTTGTTGATGCCGATGCCGAGACCGCCAGGGCCGAAGATGTTCGACGCGGCGCCCGCGGCGCCGTTCAGGGCGCCCAACAGGCCCGCCGCCATCACCTTCTTGCGGTCTTCTTCGCGCTTGTTGGCGTCGACGATGAGCGAGCCCTTCTTCGACGGGTCGGCCTCGTCCTTCTTGGCGTCCTTCTTGCCGAACTTGCCTTCGTCGTCCTTGGGCTTGGCGCCTTCCTTGATGCCCGAGAGGTCCATCTTCTTCAGCTCGACCTTCTTCTCGGCCCGGACGAGCAGCTTGGTGTACTTGGACGGGTTCTGGAAGATGTCGTCCGAGAAGCCGATCTCGCTCTGGGGCGTGAGCAGCATCGCCGCCACCATGGCGATGAAGGCCATGATGCAGATCGACGCGATCTTGAAGAAGGTGAAGTCGGCCTCTTCCAGCGACGACACCGCCACCGCCGCCGACGGGCGCACGTAGCGGACGATGAAGGCCACGGTCTCGAACGAAATCTGCGCGCGGTCGTGCAGGCCGAGCTCGATGGCGTCGGCCCGCGTCGCTCCGTCGGAAGCGCGCAGCTTGCCCTCGGTGCGGAGCTGTTCCTTCGACTTGTGGCTGTCGCCCTGGGTGCTGACGACGACATCGGCGTCGGCGGGCACGTTCACCAACATCTTCGACCCGTTCGCGGTGGCGAGGGTGAAGGTTTCGCCCACCGACGGCGAGTAGACGTTGAAGGTGTTGTCCTTGCCCTCGCCAATGCTCACCGGCACGCCGTCGCCGAAGTGCTGGACGTTGATCAGCGTGTCGCCCCACAGCAGCGCGACTTGCAGCACCCGGTTGTCGTCGGCTGGCGTCGCCTCGGCGGGCAGAGGTTCGTTGAACAGCACCGCCGCGTTCCGGCCGGTGCCCGCGAGCGCGCGCGCGGTGCGCACCGTCGCCTTGTCGGTCCTGTCTTTTCCGTTCATCGGCGTCGGCGCCGGGGCCGGGTTCGCGGCGGCCTCGGCCG
>JAHFDQ010000278.1 GCA_023248915.1 Archangiaceae bacterium
TGAGCATCCGCTTCGCGCTGGCCGAGGCCAAGCGACTGCGGCATGAGTACCTGACGCTCGAGCACCTGCTCCTCGGCCTGCTGAAAGACCCGCACACCGTGCAGGTGCTGAAGGCCTGCGGCGCCAACCCCAAGACGCTGCGCGAGCGGCTCGAGGCGTACCTCGTCGAGACGGTCGAGCGGCTGCCCGAAGGGGTAGACGGCGAGCCCCAGCAGACTCTCTCGGTCGAGCGGGTGCTGAACCGCGCGGCGCTGCACGCGCTGTCGGCCGAGCAGAAGGTGATGGACGGCACCGACGTTCTGGTGGCCATCTTCCGGGAAAGCGAGTCGCAGGCCCTGTACTTCCTCAGGCAGGAAGGGCTGACCCGGCTCGACGTGCTGAACTACGTCGCGCACGGTATCGCCAAGGACGGCTCGTCCGGAGAGGCCGCGGCTCCCAACCCCGCTCCGGCCGGAGAAGACGAGGACGAGGAAGGGGACGGCCCCGCCCCGGCGAAGAATCCCCTCGAGGCGTACACCACCAACCTGAATCAGCAGGCCGCGGAGGGCGCCATCGACCCGCTGATCGGACGGGCACCCGAGCTCGAGCGCACGCTCCAGATTCTGTGCCGCCGCCGGAAGAATAATCCGCTCTACGTGGGCGAGACCGGGGTGGGCAAGACGGCCATCGCCGAGGGGCTGGCGCTGCGGCTGCACGAAGGGAACGTGCCCGACGCGCTGAAGGGCGCCACCGTGTTCGCGCTGGACATGGGCGCGCTGCTCGCGGGCACCAAGTTCCGCGGCCAGTTCGAGGAACGGTTGAAGGGAGTGCTGAAGGCGCTGAAGGACCATCCCGACGCCATCCTCTTCATCGACGAGATTCACACCATTGTCGGAGCCGGCGCCACCAGCGGCGGGTCGATGGACGCGTCCAACATCCTCAAACCGGCGCTGGCCTCGGGGAAGCTGCGCTGCATCGGGTCGACCACCTACCAGGAGTACAAGGGCGCCTTCGAAAAGGACCGGGCGCTGTCGCGGCGCTTTCAGAAGATCGAGGTGGGCGAGCCTTCCATCGATGAGACGGTGCAGATTCTGCAAGGCCTGCAGCCGCGGTACGAGGCGCACCACCACGTGCGCTACGACGAAGAGGCGGTGCGCGCGGCGGCCGAGCTGTCCGCCAAGCACGTCAACGACAAGTTCCTGCCCGACAAGGCCATCGACGTCATCGACGAGGCCGGAGCCGCCGACCGGCTGAAGCCCGAGGCCGCGCGCACCGGCAAGGTGACGGTGAACGACGTCGAGCTCGTGGTCGCGAAGATGGCGAAGATCCCCGCCAAGACGGTGGCCGCGTCCGAAAGAGTGCAGTTGGCCAACCTGGACGGCGAATTGAAGGCGGTCATCTTCGGGCAGGACAAGGCCATCGCCGAGCTGACGTCGGCCATCAAGCTGGCGCGCTCGGGGTTGCGCAGCCCCGAGAAACCCATCGGCTCGTTCCTGTTCTCGGGCCCGACGGGCGTGGGAAAGACTGAGCTGGCGAAGCAGTTGGCGCGGGTGCTGGGGGTCGAGTTCCTGCGCTTCGACATGAGCGAGTACTCCGAGAAGCACACGGTGTCGCGGCTGATCGGCGCGCCGCCCGGCTACGTGGGGTTCGACCAGGGCGGGCTGCTGACCGACGCGGTGCGGAAGAGCCCCTACGCGGTGGTGGTGCTCGACGAGATCGAGAAGGCCCACCCCGACCTGTTCAACATCTTGCTCCAGGTGATGGACCACGCGACGTTGACCGACAACAACGGGCGGAAGGCCGACTTCCGGAACGTGGTGCTGATTCTCACCACCAACGCCGGCGCGCGCGAGGCCAGCGCCCGGGTAGTGGGGTTCGGCGACGCCAAGCCGCAGCTCGACGAGTCGCGCACCCGCACCGCCATCGAGCGCACCTTCACCCCCGAGTTCCGCAACCGCCTTGACGGGTGGATCACCTTCGGCGGCCTGACGAAGGACGTCATCCTGCGCGTGGTGGACAAGGAAGTGGGCCTGCTGCAGCGGCTGCTCGACGACAAGAAGGTGAAGCTGGTGCTGGCGCCGGCCGCGCGCGAGTGGCTGGCCGAGCACGGGTATGACCCGCTCTTCGGCGCGAGGCCCATGGCCCGACTGGTGGACAACACGGTGAAGCGGCCGATGGCCGAGGCGCTGCTCTTCGGGTCCTTGAAGGACGGCGGCACGGCGCGGGTGGACGTCGGAGGCGAGAACGGCCTCACGGTGACGTTCGAGCCCGGTGTATAGCCTTGTAATTACAGCGTGTTGCGGTGTTGCGTATATCGTCGATGACGCACATAATTAGGACATTATGTCCGACGTTGTGGCGGGCGCGCTCTTTCAATCCTCGACTCGCAGTGAGCTTCTCGAGTTGCTCTTCGTCCGAGGTCTCTCTGCCTCGGTGAGCGAGCTGGCGCGGCGTGCGAACCTCTCGCCGCGGTCGGTGGCAAACGAGGTGCGCCACCTGGCTGCTCTTCGCCTGGTGAGCGTGGAAGCCGTGGGCGGCGCCGACGTGGTGAAAGCGAACCTGAAGCACCCCGCGGCGAAAGCGCTGCTCACGCTGTTGCGGACTCCAATCGACGTGCGCCTCGACGATGCCTCGGCTCGCGAGGTCCGCGAATCGCTGGCGGGCTGGGGCGCCCCCCTCGCCGGCGTCGAGGCGCGTCGTCACTTCCCGCTTGGCGAATCTCTGCTTCGGGGTCTGGAAGCGGCGCGGCAGGACGGAACCGTGCTCCGCGTGCTTCCGACCGTGCTCGCCGGCCACCTGGACGAAGTCGACTGGACCGAGCTCAAGGAAGACGCGCGGCGCCGCAAGCAAAAGGCCGAGCTCGGAATGTTGGTCGAGCTCACCGGCAATCTTCTCGGTCGTGCGGACCTTCGCGAGCGCGTAGCGGCATTGAGGGATCGTCGCCGTCGCACCCTTCGCTACTTCCCTACGGCAAGGAGCGGGTTCGAGAAGGAGCTGGCCCAGAAGCGCACGCCGGCCGCGGCCCGAAGCTGGGGATTTTGGATGAACCTGTCTGAGGACTCTTTCCGTTCAACGCTCGAGCGTCACCGTGCGTAAGTTCACGCGGGGCGACTTCGAAACCTTCTTCCGGCTGGTGGACGCCGAGCTAATCGCTCCCTGCACCATCGTCCTCATCGGCGGAGGAGCCATCGGATTGGCATACCAAGGGACCCACGCAACCTCGGACCTCGATCTGTGGAGCGCCGACGCGAGCTTCTGGCCTGCCGCGGAGCGGGCAAACGCCAAATCCCGCGAGTCCATCCCCGTCGAGAAGGCGGCCATCGCGGAACCGCCGTATGACTTCGAAGACCGCCTCACGCCCCTCGCCATCCGCGGGCTCTCGAAGCTGACAGTGCTGGTGCCCGAAGCCCACGACCTGGCGCTGATGAAGGTGGCGCGGGCCGAGGCGCATGACCTGGACGGCATCGAGGACGTCCACCGGGCGCAGCCGCTCAACCTCGACACCTTGGTGGAGCGATACCTGGACACGCGCACCCAGGTAATCGGGAGCCTCGAGTCGCACCGGCTCAACTTTCTGGCCGCGGTCGCTCGCCTCTTCGGCGAAGCCACCGCCATCCGACTCGACGTTACCCTTCCGAAGAATGCGGAACACCGCGACTAGCTGGACCTCTACCGCTTCGCGGCCTCTTCCTCGAGCCGTTCCTTCTGCACGTCGATGGGGGCGGCCCCGATGGCGTGGTAGCCGCCGTCCACGTGCACCATTTCCCCGGTGGTTGCCTTGAACCAGTCGGACAACAGGGCGCAGGCCGCCTGGGCCACCGCGTCGTGGGCCTTCGGGTCCTTCGCGGCCCAGCCGAGCGGGGCCTGCTTGCCCCAGGCCTTTTCCAGCGTCTTGAACCCGGGAATGCTTTTCGCCGCGATGGTGGCGAGCGGCCCCGCCGCGACGGCGTTGACGCGAATGCCCTTCGGCCCCAGGTCGCGCGCCAGGTAGCGCACCGTCGCCTCGAGCGCGGCCTTGCACACGCCCATCCAGTCGTAGACCGGCCAGGCCACCCGGTTGTCGAAGTCGAGGGTAACGATCGAGCCCCCGTCGGTCATCAGGGGCGCCACCGCGACCGCCAGCTCTTTCAGCGAGAAGGTCGAGACGCGAAAGGCCGTGGCGACGCTCTCCCACGGAGTATTCAGGAAGTTGCCACCCAGGGCGTCTTCGGGGGCGTAGGCGACCGCGTGGAGCGCTCCGTCCACCCTGCCCCACTTCTTCTTCAGGGCGGCCGTCAGCGCCGCGAAGTGCGCGGGGTTGGTCACGTCGAGCTCGAGCAGGTCAGGCATCGGGTCGAGGCGCTTTGCGCTGCGCTCGGTCAAGGACATCGCCCGGCCGAAGCTGGTGAGGACGATCTCGGCCCCTTCGGCCTGGGCGGCCTCGGCCACCCCGAAGGCGATCGACTGCGGCGTCAAGACGCCGGTGATGAGCAGCCTCTTCCCCTTGAGCAGCATGGCGCGCGCGGTTTAACACCCCTGCCGTTCCCACGCTCAAATTGTGTATCATCGGCCCTCGTAGCGGCGCGGGGGGGAGCGGCATCGAGAAGGGGTCCCGCGTTTGTCGGAACACACCGTCAGGTCGGCCGTCGGCGAGGTCCCGTGTCGTTTCCACGGCTTCGCCGAACGGGTTTCTCGTCTATTCGACGTAAGGCCCCACCGGGCCGTGGCGTTGCTCGAGCTCATCGACGACCCGACCTGCTGGTTGCCCGGGCCGGCCAAGGGCATCGACCTCTTCCCGGTGCACGCCGGGCCGAAGCTCGAGGGCGTCGAAACCTGCATCCTCAGGGCAGAACCCGGGGCCCGCTTGCCCCACCGCGAGCACGCCGGGGAAGAGCTGATGCTGATGCTCCAGGGCGCCTTCCGCGCCGACTCGGGCGTCGAGCTGCGGCCGGGCGACACCTGGACGCGCGGCCGGGCCACCC
This sequence comes from Archangiaceae bacterium, assembly GCA_023248915.1. Taxonomy (GTDB): domain Bacteria; phylum Myxococcota; class Myxococcia; order Myxococcales; family Myxococcaceae; genus JAHFDQ01. The sequence goes on from JAHFDQ010000278.1 coordinate 4,941, forward strand.
CGTACGGGATGACAGCGCTGCCCGGGGACGAGTGCATCTGCTGCGTCGCAACGTCGGGCGGGGCCTTCGACCCCGAGGCGGCCGACTAACCTTCGCTCGAGCGCCGAACCCGCTGGCGCCGCCCAGCCACCAGCAGCCCGCCCAGCGCCGAGAACACCAGGAGGGAGGCACCGGCTGTTCCGCAGCCGCAGCCGCCGCCCACTCCTCCGACACCCGCGCCTGCGTCACTTGCCCCTGCGTCTGCCGCGCCTGCGTCACCTGTGCCGGCGTCGCCCGCACCTGCGTCCGCCGCGCCTGCGTCTCCCGCTCCTGCGTCGCCCGCACCAGCGTCACCCGCGCCCGCGTCGCCCGCTCCTGCATCACTTGCGCCCGCGTCACCCGCGCCTCCGTCTGCCTCGCCTGCGTCGCCCGCTCCTGCGTCACTCACGCCTGCGTCTCCTCCGCCTCCCCCGTCGGAACCGCCGTCCACCGGCGACCCTCCCCCGTCAACCGCCTGCAACGGATGCGGGTACGCGTAGGGCACGTAGTTGTAGGTGGTCGAACAGGTGTCGGCGGCGAGCTGCTGCCGGAAGAGCGTCGCGGGCTGAGTGGCTGAGACGAAGTAGTCCCGGCCTTCCACCACCTTGGAAGAGGTCTGGCTGCCAATCGAGATCGCCGCGTCGTTGCCCCACAGGTAGACCGGGCTGCTGTTCCGGGCGCCGCCGGCACAGGTGGCGTGCTGGTTCGTCTGGCCGTTGATGCCGCTCCCGACCTGAAAGGCGAGCGGCCAGGTCCCGGTGTCTTCCTCGTAGAAGTCGAACGAACCCGGTTGCCACTGCGGAGACCCCACCACGTGGTTGTCGAAGAGCACGCCCGACCCCGCGCGAAAGGCCCCGTAGCAACACTGGTTGAGGCTGTTGGGCTGGAAGGTGTTCTCGTAGACCTCGTACCAGCGGGCACCCGTCATTCCCGCGGTGCCGTGCTGGTCCACCTGCGAGAAGTTCAGCACGTTGTGCCGAACCACCGTGCGCGCGCCGTAGTACGACTGGACGGCCGAGTAGAGGTAGGTGGTGTCGCTGTTGTCGAAGGTGTTGTCCTCGATGAACACCATCGCCGGGCCACCGGGAATGATGTCGTCGGTCCACCCGGAAGGGTCGCCAGGCCCCAGCCCGACGTTGTGGATGATTTCGGAAGCCCCGCCCCCGGTGAAGGTGTTGTGGTCGATGAGGGCCGGGCCGTTGCCGCCCACCGTGATGAAGGTGCACTGCGCGCTGTTGGCGAAGGCGTTGTGGTCCACCCGAACGGCGGCCGCACCCGGCGAACTGTCGACGCGCACGTCTCCGTCGTTCGAGGTTCCCGCTCCTACGAAGGTGAAGCCGGTGACTCGGGAGGTCGCCGTGAGGTGGGCGGCCACCTGGAGCGCCGCCGAGCCCGCGATGGTGGTTACTCCCCCGTTGCCTCCCGCCAGGGTGAGGGCCTTGCTGCCGGGAATGCTCACCCCCGCCCAGGTACAGCTTCCCGAGGGGACCACGACGGTGTCGCCGCTGGCCGCGGAGGCGATCGCGCCCTGGACATCGGCCTTAGAGCACGTAGCGGCGGCGACGGTGGCCGCCTGAGCGGCTCCGCCGACCGCGAACAGCGAGACGAGCAACGCGCGCCCGGCGAGGTGGGTCGGCATGAGCCGTTAGGTCTCGAACCTGAGGTCCAGCGTCAGCCCGTAGGTGATGAACGAGCCCCCCGAGCCGTTGGGCAGGGCGACGGTGGCCCCGGGCAAGGACCGGTTGTCCCAGTCGAGGTAGTACTTGTTGAACTGCAAGAGCACGTCGCGGACGTACAGGCCCACGCCCACGCCCCGGGAGAAGTAGTAGGTCGCGTCGAGCCCCAGCTCCATCAGGTTGCCGTCCATGCCCCGCCTCGAGCCGGCGATGCCGTAGCCGTACCCGAAGAAGACGGTCGAGTCGAAGGGCACCGGCCGGGCCTTCTTCAGCCACACCAACTGGAGCGGGTGCCAGTGCACCATTCCGACCAGAAACCCGGCGCCGCCCCGGCTGCTGTCGAGAATGCTCCAACCGGTGGCGGTGAGCTCGGCGTCGATGCTCGCGTGGCCGAGAATGTCGTACCCCACCTTCAACGACGCGGCCGGCCCTCCCTGCGCGTCGGCGACGAAGACGGCGGAATCGCCGGGCAGCACCGCGTCGACCTGGCTCGCCAGTCTGAACCGGTCGAGCGCCCATTGACCGGCGCCCCCTTGGAGGCTGATCTCCACCGCCCCGCGCGAAAAGTCGGGCGCCTCGGCGGCGGCAGCGAGCGGAACCCAGACGAGTGCGAATACCAGCCGGTTCATGGCGGCCTCCCGTGCCGCGCCTATAGCACACCGCCCGCGCCCGACGGCCCAGGCCGAAAAGAACCTCAGCCCGGCCTTCCACCCAGGGGTGTGCGCCAACCGAAATTTGACCGGCTTCGTCTGGACAGGGAAAAGCCCCTTGGTCTAGAAAAGCGGTTGCTCCGGCAGTCGACCGCGAGACCAGGTGATGCTTTTCGCCGCCTGTCACAATAAGGGAAGCAAGAGAATGGCAACCGGTACCGTGAAGTGGTTCAACGATGCGAAGGGCTACGGCTTCATCACCCAAGATGGCGGAGGCGAAGACGTCTTCTGCCACCACACCGCGATTCAGGCGGACGGGTTTCGCAGCCTTGCTGAAGGTCAGAAAGTCCAGTTCGACGTGACGAAGGGCCCGAAAGGCCTGCAGGCGGCGAACGTCAAGATAGTCTAGAGCCGCGCGAAAGCGCTCGCTCCCTGGAGGCCCGGTACCTGGTGCCGGGCCTTCTCATTTGCGGGCCGGCTAGAGTGTTTCCTTGAAGCGCCGGACGATGAGCTCGTACAGGCGCTGGGTGACGAGCGGCTCGGGCACCATGTGGGTGAAGTTCGACAACGGCAGCAACTGGTGCGGCTTGCCGGCCCGGAAGAGCGCGTCCGACAGCTTCAGCGAGTGGAAGAAGTAGACGTTGTCGTCGGCGGTGCCGTGGATGACGAGCAGCGGCCGTTCCAGCTTGTCGGCGTAGGTCAGCAACG
>JAHFDQ010000029.1:0-1596 GCA_023248915.1 Archangiaceae bacterium
CCAAGTGCAACCTGGCGTGCGAGGGCTGTTACCGGGACAACGTCGACGCGCACAAGCCGCTCGACGAGGTGCGCAAAGAGCTCGACGTCTTCAACAAGTTTCGGGCCTACGACGGCGTGTCCATCGCCGGCGGCGACCCGTTGCTGCACCCCGACATCGTCGAGATCGTGAAGATGGTGAAGAGCGACGGCCACAAGCCGGTGCTGAACACCAACGGGCTGGCGCTGACCGAGGACCTGTTGCTGCGGCTGCGCGACGCCGGGCTCGAGGGCTTCACCTTCCACATCGACTCGAAGCAGGGCCGCCCGGGCTGGAAGGGCAAGAACGAGCTCGAGCTGTGCGAGCTGCGCCTGTCGCTGGCCCAGATGGTGGCCAAGGCGGGCGGCATGTCGTGCGCCTTCAACTCGACCGTCTACGAGGACACGCTCAAGTACGTGCCCGAGCTGGTGCAGTGGGCCGAAGACCACATCGACATCGTCAACATCATGGTCTTCATCTGCTACCGGGCCGCGATGATGGAAGGCGACTTCGAGTACTTCTGCCAGGGGCAGAAGGTCGACGCCAAGCCGCTGGTCTACACCATCGACAAGGCGCGCCAGCGCATGGACATCAGCTCGCGCGACGTGGTGGCGAAGATTCGCGAGCGCTTCCCCGAGTTCGAGCCGTCGGCGTACCTGGGGGGCAGCGAGAAGGCCGATTCCTTGAAGTGGCTGCTGACCGGCCGGGTGGGCATGAAGGGCAAGGTGATGGGCTACGTCGGCCCGAAGTTCATGGAGTTGATGCAGGTGACCAAGCACCTGTTCACCGGCACCTACCTGGCCTACGCGCCGCCGTCGTCGTTGGGCTGGGGCCGCACGCTGATGGCGCTGGCGCCCGTCGACAAGGGCATGAAGAAGACCGCGGGCAACTGGCTGTCGCACGTGGCCCGGCACCCGTTCGATGCGGCGCAGAAGATGTACTACCAGTCGGTGATGGTGATTCAGCCCATCGACCTGTTGGCCGACGGCCGGCAGAACATGTGCGACGGCTGCCCCGACCTGACCGTGCACGACGGCGAGCTGGTCTATTCCTGCCGCCTGGACGAGAAGCTGCGGTTCGGCAACTTCATTCAGACGGTGCCGAAAGAGGCGGCCTGCGCGGTGGGGAAGAACGGCCGCAAGGCCGCCGCCGGGGCCTGACCGCCGCTAGACTTTCCGCCTGGCCTTCCCGCCTGATGTCCGCGGTGAAGAGCGACCGTTGCGCCCGCGGCGAGCGAGCGCCCACAGGCCGGCGAGGCCGAAGACCGACAGCGACCCGTCGGCGCTGCCGCAGTCGCAGCCCAGAACGTAGCGGATCGGTCCCTGCGGGTCCTCTGCCGGGCCTCCGTCTCCGGTTGTCGGCGTGCCCCCGTCGGACGTGCCGGCGTCGGCCGTCGAGCCGCTTCCGCCATCATCGCCGGCATCGACTCCGCCGGCATCGACTGCGCCGGCATCGACTCCGCCGGCATCGACTCCGCCGGCATCGACTCCGCCGGCATCGACTCCGCCGGCATCGACTCCGCCGGCATCGACTCCGCCGGCATCGACTCCGCCGGCATCGACTCCGCCGGCATCGACT
>JAHFDQ010000029.1:1606-20875 GCA_023248915.1 Archangiaceae bacterium
TCCGCCGGCATCGACTCCGCCGGCATCGACTCCGCCGGCATCGACTCCGCCGGCATCGACTCCGCCGGCATCGACTCCGCCGGCATCGACTCCGCCGGCATCGACTCCGCCGGCATCGACTCCGCCGGCATCGACTGCGCCGGCATCGACTCCGCCGGCATCGACTCCGCCGGCATCGACTCCGGCATCGACTCCGGCATCGACTCCGGCATCGGCTCCGGCTCCGGCATCGACTCCGCCGGCATCGCCTCCGCCACCAGCGCCTCCGTCGGCGTCGGTCCCCCCGTCGCCGGTCATTGAGAACTGTATGGCACTCCACGCGAGGGTGGCGCCCACGCCGGTGACTCCGCGGTCGAAGGCGATGCCCGACGCGGTGGAGCCCGCCGGGGTGAGAGTCGCCGTCCAGCTGGTGGCGCGGTGTTCGGTGGCCACCGCGGGGTCGCCGCTGGCGGTCGAGAAGAGCACCACCGTTTGGTCGGCAGCCAAGGACGGCGACAGCGGCGCCGAGAGCGTGGAGTCGAGGGTGGTCGCGGTGGCGACGGACCCACTCTGCACCGCCGTCCCGTCGTCGAGCTCGACGACTTCCCACGAAATGTCCACCGGGTCCACGCCCACGGTTCGACTGAATGTCAGCGAGCTGGGGCTGGCGAGGGTACCCATCAGGCGGTACTGGCCCTCGACTCCCGCCACGCTCGAGTCGGCGGTCCAGGTCATGGTGAGGAACGCCCGGGTCGGGTCGACGGGGCTGATGGCGAGGGTGACGCTGGCGGTGGTGAGGGTGGTGGTGCCGCGGGAGACAGTCGCACCCTGCATCTGAACCACCTGCCAGGCCCACTCGTTGGCGCTCCCCGGGTCGAGGCGACGAATCTCGAGCAGGTTGCCCAGCCCCGGCGTCAACTCCGAGCCGGTCAGCAAGAGCGCCTCGTGGGTGTTTCGTTCGTCCCGGTCGTTGGCGACCGTCGACCCGGTGTACCTGACGCTGGTGAGCACGAAGCTGTTGGCGAGGGTCACCGAGGGCACCAGCGTGGCCTGGTAGGGCGTGGCGACGGCTCCACCCAAGGCCCCGAGCCCTCGCTGCACCGCGACGCCCGAGGCAAACTCGGCGACGGTCCAGTGCACGTGGTGCGCGGCATCGGCCTTGGACCTCACCACGACCTGGGTGTCGGTCAGCTCGCAGTCAGCCCAGTTCAGGTACTCCTCGGTGGCGGTGGCGTCATACCGGTCGGAGCACAGGACGAAGGACTGCGCTGCGACGACCGGCACCGGCAGGGTGACCGCCACCGTCGCCGTGCTCATGACCGTCTCGCCCGACTGCACGGCCTTGAGCGAGGCCGCGAACGCCGGCGTTCCGAGCTGCGTCGAGACGCACAGGGCGGCGACGACGAGCGCCATCCGCATCCAGGTGTCGGTGACTTTTCCAGCAGGGGCCCGGTGCACACCGCGAGCGTAGGACATTCCGCCTGCGCTGCCGAAAACAGTCCAGGGGTACCGGCCCGGGTACGGGTAGCCGGCACGCGGAGTGTGACTACCTTGCCTCCGATTTGGGGACTGAGGAGGAACCGGAGATGAATCGCACGCAGGGGGCAGTCGCGGCTTCGGCATTGACCGGGGCCTGACCTCGGCGCCCCGGCGCGAGTAAGGTAGCGCCGGGCGGCGCGGCGTCGCCCCGCGCAAAGGTGGCCGAGGGCCGGGTGTGAAGCGGGCCGTTCCATACGTCACCGGAGAGTCGCTCGCCGCCGCGACGGACGGCTGGCTGGCCGACGTACGCGCGGTGACGAAGCCGCGGCCGCAGTTGACGCTGCGGCCGAAGCGGTGCGCGCTCTTGGTGCTCGACCTGGTGCGGTACTTCGCCGACCCCAAGGGCCGGGCCTTCCTGCCGGCCGCGCCCGCCGTGCTGCCTTCCGTGCTCAGGCTGGTCGAGGCCTTTCGCCGGACGGGCGGGCCCGTCTGCTTCACCCGGCACGGCCACGACGGGCCCGAAGACCTGGGCATGCTCGGCCGGTTCTACCCGGGAGACTTCATTCGCGAGGGCCAGCCCGAGTCCGAGCTGATTCCCGCGCTCGTCCCGCGGCCGGGCGAGGCGGTGTTGCGGAAGAAGACGTACGACGCCTTCGTCGGCACCGGCCTGGAAGACTGGCTGCGCGCGCGCGGCGCCGAACAGGTGCTGGTCGCGGGAGTGCTGACCCACCTGTGCTGCGAGACGACGGCGCGGGCCGCCTTCGTCCGCGGCTTCGAGGTGTTCTTCGCCGCCGACGCCACCGCCACGTCGAACGAACGGCTGCACCTGGGCGCGCTCGTCGCCCTGGCCGACGGCTTCGCCGGGGTGGTGCGGACGACGGAGGTCGAGGCCTCGTGCGCCGGGTAGCGCTGGCGGTCATCGGGGCCGGGCCCGCGGGTTGCGCCGCGGCGGTGCAGGCCGCGCGGCTGGGAGTGAGGCCGTGGCTGTTGGACCGGGAAGGGCGCGCCGGCGGCCTCATCGAGAACGCCCGCCACGTCGAGAACTACCCGGGGCTCGAGGCGCCGGTGAGCGGAACTGTCTTTGCGCGGAGGCTGGGCGAGCACCTCCACCGCTTCGGTCTCGAAGTCGAACAGGGCGAGCTGACGGCGCTGGGGGCAGGGCCAGGCGGCAAAGCGGGTCCGAGCGCTCCGGCGACGGTGTTTCGGCTCACAGGCTCTTTCGGCGAAGTCGAAGCACGCGCCGTCATCCTGGCCGTCGGAACGGGTCCACGGCACCTCGGCGTGCCTGGTGAAGCCGCGCTCGCCGGGCGAACCCTCTTCTACGAGGTGAAGCACCTCTTGCCGAAGCCTCCCGAGCGCGTGCTGGTGGTGGGCGCGGGCGAGGCGGCCTTCGACTACGCCCTGTCGTTGGCCGGGGCCGGAGCGCGCGTCAAAGTCCTCATGCGGTCCGACCGGCCGGCGGCGCGCGGGCGGCTGGTCGAGCAGGTGGGGGAGGACCGGCGCATTCTCCTGACCCGCGTCGCCGAGGTACAGGCCGTGGTGTCCGAGGGGGAAGGGGTGGCGGTGACGGTGCGTTCGCCGTCCGGACCGAAGGTGCTAAAGGGGGGCGCCTTGCTCGTCGCGGTGGGCCGGACGAGCGCGGCGGAAGGGCTGGCGGGCGGCGCGGCGGGCGGCGGGTTCTTCGTGGTGGGCGATGCCAGGCGCGGCGCGCTGGGCCAGGCGGGCATGGCGGTGGGCGACGGCCTGGAAGCGGCGGCCAGGGCGGTCGAGCACCTGGCGAGCGAGGCGGTATGTTGAAGGTCCTGTTCGAGACGGGCGACGACGAGCTGGCGCGGGTGTTCGTCGCCGAGACGGCCGACGGCCACCGCATCGAATTCGTGGACTCGTCGCAGCCGCCGGCGCCGCGCTCGGAGAAGTGGGTGCTCATCGTCTCGACGCTGGTGGGCTGCCCGGTGCGCTGCCCCATCTGCGACGCGGGCGGCGGGTACGAGGGCCGGCTGTCGGGCGAAGAGATTCTCGAGCAGGTAGACTTCATGGTGCGCCGCCGCTACCCCGACGGCCGGGTGCCGGTGCCGCGCTTCAAGATTCAGTTCGCGCGCATGGGCGACCCGGCCTTCAACTCGGGGGTGCTGGACGCGCTCATCGCCCTGCCGCGGAGGCTCGACGCGCCGGGTCTGATGCCCAGCCTGTCCACCGTGGCTCCGCAGAGCACCTCGGCCTGGTTCGACGAATTGCTCACCGTGAAGAAGCGCCTCTACGGCGGCGGGCGGTTTCAGATGCAGTTCTCGCTGCACACCACCGACGAGGCGTCGCGCCGCCGGCTGGTGCCGGTCAAGTGCTGGTCCTTCGCGCAGATGGCCGACTACGGCCGGCGCTTCTACGAGCCGGGCGACCGGAAGATTACCCTCAACTTCGCCGCCGCCCGGGGCGCTCCGCTGGAACCCTGGCAGCTCCGCGAGCACTTCGACCCCGAGCGCTTCATCGTCAAGCTGACGCCCATCAACCCCACCGCGGCCGCGGTCTCCTCCGGGCTGGTCAGCCTGCTCGACCCGAGCGACCTGCCGGGCGCGCAAGCGGTGGTGAAGGGCTTCCAGCAGGCCGGCTTCGAAACCATTCTGTCGTTCGGAGAGCTGCGCGAGAATGCCATCGGCTCGAACTGCGGCATGTACGTCGCCGGAACCCGCGAGCCCACGCCTCGGCCGCGCCGCACCCGGGCGCAGGTCTAGCCGTGTCGATTCGCCGGGCCACCGTCCTCCTGGCGTGCGCGGCGCTGGCGGCCGGCTGCCCCCCGGCGCACACCGGCACGGGCACTCCCCCCGAGAGGTACTGCCCCGGCGCGCTCGGCTGCGAGAAGGGCCCAGACGGGACGCTGAAGGTGGGCATCGCCGCGGCGAAGGTGACGCCGACTTCCTTCGAGCTGCCTCGGCCCGAGCTGCTGGTCGACACCGGGCCCGGCTGCCCCGAAGGGTCGGTGCTGGCGGCCGACGGAGGAATCCACTGCGGGAAGTTGAAGGACGGCGCGACCGACTTCTTCCTCGACTGCGGGCGCGACCGGCTCTGCGCCGGCGACCCCGGCTACCTCGGCCCCGACGCCGACGGCAGCGAAGGCGACGGCAAGTTCGAGGGCGTGTGGATGGCCGGCTACTCGAGCAACAAGCCGGCGGTGGGGGTGCACGACGACCTCTGGGCCCGGGCGGTGGTGCTGGTCAACGGCGACGTCTCGGTGGCCATCGAGGCCATCGACGTCGTCGGCCTGTTCCAGGACGACGTGCAGCGCATTCGCAACCGGGTGGCCGAGAAAGCCCCCGAGCTGGCCCTCGACTACGTCCTGGTGGCGTCCACCCACACCCACGCCGGCGCCGACACGCTGGGCCAGTGGGGGCCGTCGAACAACGGCGTGCCCACCGCGCGGGGCGTGGACGACGTCTGGCTGGTGCACACCCTGGTCGAGAACGCGGCTCAGGCCATCGTCGACGCCGCGCGCTCGGCCCGGCCGGCCCGGGTGTTCGCCACCCAGGCTCACCTGGGGGCCACCACGGCCGAGCTGATTTCCGACACCCGCGACCCGTTCGTGGTGGACGACGCGGTGACCGCCCTCGAGTTCACCGAGGCCAAGACGGGTGACGTCATCGGCACGCTGGTGTCGTTTGGCAACCACCCCGAGACGGTGGGCGGCGCGAACAACCTGCTCACCAGCGACTTCGCCTGGGCGCTGCGTGAGGGCATGGAGAGGGGGCTGACCACCCGAAGCGGCGAGCAGGTGGCGGCGGGCCTGGGCGGCACCTGCGTCTTCGTGAACGGGGCGGTCGGCGGCATGATGACCAGCCTCCACGCGCACCCCACCAGCCTCGACGGCGACAAGCCGGCCGACGAAACCTTCGCCAAGGCGAAGGCGGTGGGCGAGAACGTGGCCAAGCTGGCGCTCAGGGCGCTCGAAGACGCGCCCGAGCTGAAGGCCCCTCCGCTTGCCTACGGCGCCCAGTCGGTGCGGTTGGTCGTCGAGAACGAGGTGTTCCACCTGGCCTTCATCGGGCTCGAGCTGTTGAAGCGGAAGCTGGTCGACTTCGACCGGTCCAAGCCCATCTCTCCGGACAACATGCCGAAGGTGATGACCGAGATCGCCAAGGTGCAGTTGGGCCCGGTGCGCTTCCTCGCCGTGCCCGGAGAGCTTCTGCCCGAGCTGGCCATCGGGTACGACCCGGCCTTCTCGTTCGGCCAGCCGCGGGTGCGGCCCGACAACCCGAACCCGCCGCCGCTGTCTTCGGCGCCGCCGCCGCCGTACCTGAAGGAGCAGTTGGGGGGCGACTGGGGTTGCGTCTTCGGGCTGGCGAACGACGAATTGGGTTACCTGATTCCGCCATACGACTACCTGCTCGACGCGAGCTTCCCCTACTTCCAGGAAGCGCCGGGCAACCACTACGAAGAGACCAACTCGCTCGGGCCGAGCGCGGCGCCGGCGCTGCTCGAGGCGTACGGAAAGCTGCTGTCGTGGGAACCGGGGTAGCGCGATGAGCCCGTTGCGCAACGGCGCACTCGCGGTGCTCGCGGCGTGGGGCGTCGGGTGCAAGCCGGCCGTCGAGGCCCCGGCGCCCGGGCCGTTGCAGGTCGGGGTGGCGACGGTGGCGCTCGACGTTCCGGTGGGCCAGTCGATGGGCGGCTATTCCCGGCACCTCGGCACGTCCGAGCAGGGCTCGCCCTACGCGGCGAAGTTTCCTGCCAGCGTCTGCGTGCACTCCACCCCGACCGCGCGCGCCCTGGCGCTCACCGACGGGCTGACCCGGGTGGTGCTGGTGCGGGTGGACGAGTGCCTGACGGTGTCGAGCCTGCGCTTCCACGCCGAGGCGATTCTGCGCGACCGCGGGCTGGACGCGAGGCTGGTGGTCTTCTCGACCCACACCCACGCCGGGCCGTCGCGCTTCTTCCGGCCCATCCTGGGTGACGGTTCGTCGGGCTTCGACGCGGCCGCCCAGGCGATGGACTCGTTCGACCCCGAGGCCGAAGAGCGCCTCGCTACCAGCATCGCCGACGCCGCCCAGGGAGCGCTCGGTTCGGTCAAGCCGGCCAGCGTCGGCGCCGCGAGCGTCGACGCGTCCGACTTCAACCACGACCGGCGCTGCGAGAACGACGACCTGTACGGGCCGGACTACCGGGACCGGCAGATGACGGTGGTGCGCTTCGACGAGGTGGACGCCGACGGCAAGCCCGTGCGGCCGCTGGCGGGCCTGTTGCACTACGCCATGCACGGCACCACGCTCGGCAGCGACAACCTGCTCTTCTCGACCGACTCGCCCGGCGCGATGGAGTTGTACGCGTCGGACGCGGTGGGGGTGCCCCTGTTGTACGTGCAGGGCACCGCCGGCGACGTGTCGCCCGCGTCCGGCCCGCTCGGCCATTCGGGCTTCCAGGCCATCGAGCGCATCGGGCGGCTGGCGTCGGTTCGGGCGGCCGACGCCTTCCAGCGGGCGGCGCCTCCGCCGCGGCCCGCGCAGGCGAAGCTGCAGCTCTACGAGCCGGCCATCGACCTGTCCCACGCCAGGCTCGGCTACGCGCAGGGCGAGTTCCTCGCGTACGGAGGCGTGGGCTGCATGCTGGGAGCCGAGAACTGCCCGCCGGTGCCGAACTTGCCGAAAGACGTCATCTGCCTGCCGCTCGGGCGGCGCGGCTTCAACCAGGCGACGGTGGTGGCGCTGCGGTTGGAAGGGGTGCTCTTCGCGGCGTTGCCCGGCGAACCGTCGACCGCCATCGGCGCCCGGGTGCGCGAGGCGGTGGGCGCCGTCGACGGCGTGTCCACCCTCTTGACCGTCGGCTACGCGCAGGACCACTTCGGGTACATCCTAGAGGCCGATGACTGGCTGCGGGGCGGCTACGAGCCCACCGTCTCGCCGTGGGGCTGGAAGTTCGGGCCGTTCATGGTGGCGCGAATGGGCGAGGCCGTGGCGGCGCTGGGCAAGCCGACGCCCGAGTTGGCGAAGCCCGAGGCTTTGCTCGCGCCGCGGCGCACCCCCACCGACAGCGCGGCGGTCCCCGCCGTCGAGAGCAGCCCCGCCGACCTGGACCGGCTGGCCACCGCCGTGCTCCGGTTTCACGGGGGCGACCCGGGGCTCGGCACTCCAGAGGTGGCGCTCGAGCACGAGGAAGGCGGCTCCTTCGTGCCGGTGATGGCCAGCCCGACGCGGCGCCTGGTGAACGGGCCGGAAGTCGTCCTGCGCTACCAGGCGATGCCCACGCAGGTGGCCGACCCCGGCGCGGCGTCGCGCGACCACCTCTGGACCGCCGAGTGGGAAACGGTGCCCGACTCGCCGCTCGGCCGCTACCGGTTGGTGGCGACGGGAAAGGCGCAGCGGGGTGGAACGGCGGCGCCCTACACGCTCACTGGCGGCACCTTCACGCTCGCGCCGGCCCGCACCTGCGGCGCCCTGGCCTCGGCCGCCGTCGACGCGTCGGGGCTGCTGAAGGTCGAGGTGCGCTTCCCGCCGAATCCGTCGGTGTCGGGCGTCGGCGGCCAGGTGGCCAACTACCGGCTGCGCGACGCTCAGTCATCGCCGAACGCCGGAGCGCTGGCCACCGGAGGCACCGGGTCGGCGGACGTGACGCTGCCCGACGCCAGCCATCAAATGGTTTCGCTGCATTACGACGCCGGCGCCCGCGCCCACCTCGCCCAGGTTTCCACCCAGTCGGGCACCTATTCGATTCACCTGGCGCCGGGAGCCTTCGCCGACGGAAGCGGAAACGTGAACGGCGCGGCAGTTGACGTTCAGGCGACCCGCTGAAGGCCCGTCAGCGCTCGACGGGAGCCTGCTCGACGACGATGAACTCCACCCGGCGGTTGTTCTCGCGACCCGCGGCGGTCTTGTTGGTGTCCACCGGCTTCGTTTGGCCATAGCCGACCGACTCGAGCCGCTCGGGCGCGATGCCGGCCTTCAACAGGTATTCCTTCACCGTCTTCGCGCGCCGCTCGGAGAGGTCGAGGTTCTTCGCGGCCTTGCCCTTGTCGTCGGTGTGCCCCTCGATGCGCACCTTCCTCAACTGGGTGTTCGCCTTCAGGGTGCTCGCGACCTGGGTCAGCAGGTTGAACGAGCGCTTCAGGATGACGTCCTTGTCGGTCGCGAAGTAGACCTTCTCGAGAATCACAATCTTGTCGCCCATGACGAGGACCTTGGGCTTGCCCTTGTCGGGGCAGCCGTCTTCGTCCTGGAAGCCGTTGATGGTTTCCGCTTCGTAGGGGCAGCGGTCGGTCGCGTCGGGGACGCCGTCCCGGTCGTTGTCGGGGTCGGGGCAGCCGTCCTCGTCCTGGAAGCCGTCCTTGTCTTCCGGTTCATTCGGGCACTTGTCGACGTCGTCGGTCAGGCCGTCGCCGTCGGTGTCCACCGGCGCGGGCTTCTCGTCCGGGCAGCCGTCCTCGTCCTGGAAGCCGTTGACGGTTTCGGGGTCGAGCGGGCACCGGTCGACGGCGTCTGGAATTCCGTCCTTGTCGTTGTCGGGGTCGGGGCAGCCGTCGTCGTCCTGGAAGCCGTCCTTGTCTTCCGGCAGGTTCGGGCACCGGTCGACGGCGTCGGGGATTCCGTCGCCGTCGGCGTCGGGTGGGGGCGGCGGAGGCACAGGAGGCGGACGCGGAGGTGGCGGCGGAGGTGGCGGGCCCCCCGCGGGCGTCTTCCATTCGCCGTTCCAGCCGAGCCCGGCGACCGCCCGGAAGTCGGGGCTCCCGTAGCCGCGGCCCACGCGCCGGCCCATTCCGGCGCTGGCGACCCAGGTGTCGTTGATGCGCCAGCGCAGCCCGGCCAGCACCTCGAGCGGCAATTCCTCGAACTGCGACTCCTCGAGGCCGACGGCTCCGACGACGTTGGCGAGCACCGCCAAGTGTTCGCCCTGGAGCAGGAAGGGAAAGGCGGCTCCGAAGGCGTAGGTGAACTCGTTGCCGACGGTGAGATTCAGAAACCGGTCGCTGCGCCGGAAGTTGAGCCCGAGGTTGCCCGCCACCTGAATCCGCCCGAAGTCGTGGTCCGCCAGGACGCGTGGTTGGACTCCGACGCTGCCGTCGCCGAGGAAGGTGGTCGCGTTTCCGGTGGGCAGGACGAGGGTGGCCGCCGCGGCGAACCGGGTGCCGCGGACTTCGGCCAGGAAGGCCTTCGGGGTCAGCCGCAGGTCTCCGGCGCCGGCTCCGACGAAGCCGGTGTCGAGGTTCGACTCGGAGATAGGGGTCGCCTGCCGGCTGGCGATGGAGAGCGGGAAGGCCAGGCCGACCTCGAAGCGGTCGAACAGCCCCATCGAGCCCATCAGGTCCAGGGTCGTCTGGCTACGGACCACCTGCTGCACAGGGTCGCCCGTCACCGGGTCGATGAGGCTGAGCGGGTGGTCGGCGAAGTTCAGGGTGGCGGAAAGGAAGTAGGCGCGGTGCTTCGCAACCCCGGCCGCCTGCACGTTCCAGAGGTCTTCGGCGCCGGTGCTGGGCTTGAACTGCTGGACGTCGATGGCAGTCGAGACGTCGCGGGCTGACGCGGAACCCCCGACTGCGAGGACGAGCGCCGTGACGAACCCCTTGGCGGCGGTGTCGAGGCTGGAGGTGCGGCGCGGGTCGAACATCTTCGGACCGCAGCATGAACGCCTATCTCTTCTCGGCGGGCAAGGAGAGAAAGCCGAGGCCCCACAAGTCCCGCGCCCGGCTAGACTGCTCCGCCGGGAGGGTTTCCGCGTGGCGTTCAAGTGGGGAGTGTGCGTCTTTGCCCTGGTCGCGTTACCCGCGCTGGGAGCGCCCGCGAAGGGCGAGGTGAAGCTGGCGGCGCCCGGCCTGAAGTCGGTGCAGATTTCTCCGGACCTGGCGACCTTCTACTCCGACCACCTGGCGCAGCAGCTTCTGCAGAACGGCGTTCGGGTCATCACCGCCAGCGAGATTCAGGCGGCGCTCGGGCTGGAACGGCAACGGCAGCTCTTGAGCTGCTCGGACCAGGAATCGAGCTGCATGTCCGAATTGGCGAATGCCCTCGGGGTGGACGGGCTCATCACCGGCAGCCTCGGGAAGTTCGGGACCTCGTACCAGGTGAACCTGAAAATCCTCTCTGCGTCAGACCTGTCGCCGCTGGCGTCGTTCTCGTCGCGGGTGAAGGGCGAAGAACCGCTCCTGGACGAGCTGACCCGGGCGGCGCGCCTGATGGCGGTTGACGTGTTGCATAAGCTTGGCCGGGCTCCGGTGGCGGGCGCCGAGAAGGTGGCCGCGGCCACGCCGGAGGCGGTGGTGGCCAAGGCCGCCAGCCCGGAGTCGGTCGCCACGGCCGGTCCGCGAGGCAAAGTCCGCGTGGTGCCCTGGGTGGTAGTGGGGGCCGGCGCCGTCGCCCTCGGGGGCGGGGCCTTCTTCTACTCGCAGGCGGTGCAAGAGGCGGCCGCGCTCTCCGCACGGGGTGGGTCGACGCTCACCGAATCGGATGCGCGCCAGGCGCTCGCCGACGGGCAGCGAAGCGAAGTGGCCGGCTGGGCGCTCGGGGTCGCCGGCGTGGCCGCGGTGGGGACCGGGGTCGCGCTGCTCCTCATGGGAAACGACCAGCCCTCCGTGCAGCCGGCCGTCTCGCTGACTCCGACTCAGGCCTCGGTAGGAGTGGTCGGGAGGTTTCCATGAACCGGACGGTGATGGTTCGAGTTGCGCGGGCTGCCGCGGCGGGGCTCTTCGCCTTGCTCGCGCCCGGCTGCCTGGTGTCGAACGCCTACGACGACTACTGCGCGAGCACGGGGCGCTGCGGCGCGGACGCTGCCGGCCTCGACTCGGGCGTCACCGACTCGGGGAGCGCGACCGATGCGGGCGGCGTCGATTCAGGGCCCCCGACCGACGCCGGAGTCGATGGAGGGGGCAGCTGTCGGGTGGCCGGGGCCGCGTGCGGCAACCCGGGCAATTGCTGCTCGGGCAACTGCGTGGGCGCGATCTGCGTCCCGACCGGGTGCAAGCCGGCCAATTTCGCCTGCGCGTCGCCGAGCGAGTGCTGCTCGAACACCTGCACGAACAGCGTGTGCGTCCCCTTCGCGTCGTGCAAGCAAGACCTTGCCCCGTGCGGGGCCTCGACCGAGTGCTGCTCGAACAACTGCACCGGAGGAAGTTGCCAGGCCTGCCACGCGACCGGGACTTCATGCACGTTGAATCTCCAGTGCTGCAGCGGCAATTGCACCGGCCAGGTCTGTACGACGGCGCCGCCCGATTGCGCTCCGGACGCCGGCCATGCCTGCTCGAGCCCGGACGGCTGCTGCTTTGCCCCGGGGCCGAATTTCCCGCTCGGAACGCGGTGCGATTCCGTCGCCGGAAAGTGCCTGGGACCGCAGTCGACCATCGGCACCACCGGAAACCTCTGCTGGACCGCCGGCACCTTCTGTCTACCGAACGACCCGTGCTGCAACGGCCCCTGCACGGCCGGCATTTGCCCGCCGTCCGCGGCCGCCTGCGTGAACCAGGGGACGAGCTGCCAGGTCGGAAGCGACTGCTGTTCAAGCGCCTGCGACTTCAGCGCGCCGCCGAAGTGCGTCGCCAGCTCGACGCAGACGCCCGAAGGCGTCAGTTGCAGCACTCGGTCGGAGTGCGCCAACGGCCTCTTCTGCGCCGATTCGTTCCCGCCCGGCAAGTGGCGGTGCGACCCGGCCCCGCCCTGTTCCGTGATGGGCGCCAGCTGCGATGCGACGGCTTGCTGCGCGAACCACGTCTGCTCGCCCACCAGCAACGCCTGCTGTTCGCCCCCGGGCATTCTGTGCGCTTCGAACGCCGACTGCTGCCCCAACGACTTCGGCCAACTGACCTGCGTTCGGAACATCTGCCAACTGCAGTTTCCCGATGGCACCGCCGCTCCGGTCGGTCAGGTGACGGGCGTTCTCCAGCGCTACGATGGTGGGTACTGCACCACTTCTGGCAAGCCCTGCACCAACCCCGGCGAGTGCTGCAGCGGCCAGTGCACCGCCGCCTGGTGCGCGTAGCGTCAAAATACCTTCTGCAGCATCGCGCTCGCGGCAGTGGCGAACCGGTGGTCCGACCTGAAGCCGAACGCGACGTAGATGTCGAGCTGCAGCATGCCCTCGATGAGGAAGTGCAGCCCGGGGCCGAAGGCGTCGGCCACCACCAGGCGTTCCGTGCCGGTCGCCCGGTCGAGCGCTCCGAACGCCGCCAGGTCGTGGAACAGCGACACCTTCACCACGTCGCGGGTGACCGACAGGCGCAGCTCGAGGCTCAGGTTGCCGACGCGGTCGACGAAGTCCTCGCCGAAGAGCCCGTGCAGGTACTCGCCCACCGGTTGCTCGTTGTGGAAGGCGACCTCGCCCCACAGCCACTTGCCGCGAGAACGTACCCAGAAGTCGTGCCAGCCGAACGGCGTCACTTTCTGGTAGCGGTGCGCGAGGTAGCCGAACGCCGGGTCGCTGTTGGCGAAGTAGTGGCGAGCCTCGACGTTGAGGGCGTGGCGCCGGTCCCACCTGGCCGCGCCGGTGTCGAAGACCAGGTCGGAGCCCAGTTGGGCGAAGGGCCGCAGCCGCTCGCTCTCGGCGACGCCCGGGGCCAGGTCGAAGCCCGGGGCCGCGTCCAGCCCGAACAACCTGCGCCACTCGAGCCCGCCGCCCAGCGCTAGCCGCAGCCCCTCGGCCGGTTCGAGCTCCAAGTGCGCCGAGGCGGCCGACGTCGCCGCGTCGTAGTTCTCGAGCCCCAGGTCGCGGCGCTGGCGCGCGACCAGGTCTCCCCACAGCCAGACGAAGGGCCTCAGCCGGCCGACCAGGCGCGGGAGAAACCATTTCCCTTCTACGAAGGTGCGCGAGAAGGCCGGGTAGTTCCGGTCGTCGGTCACCCGGCGCCGCAGCCCGGCCCCGCCGCTCGCGGCCAGGCGCCAGCGGTCGCCTTCGAGCAGCCCGTCGCGCCCCTGGTAGTTGACCCCCAGCTCGAGCCCGTCGACGTACCCGGTGCGCACGTCGACCCCCAGGCCGGTGTCCCATTCGCGCTCGGAGAAGAAGATGTGCAGCTCGTACGGCTGGCGCGCGTGCACCAGCTCGAGCCCCTTGACGGTGGGCAGTTCTTCCAACTGCGGCCCCAGGTGCTCGACCGGCGCCGTCGGCACCAGCTCGAACCAGGCGGCGGCGATGCCGAGCTGCCGGGCCAGCGCGCGCAACTGCCGCTCGAGCGACGGCCGGTTGAAGACATCGTGCGGCAGGTCGAGCGCCAGCTGGAAGCGGAGCGTCTTCAGGGTCAGCCGGCCCCGAAAGACTACCTTCTCGAGCTGTCCTTCATTGACGCGCACTAGGACGGTGTCGCCCTCGACCACCGCGGACACCTTGGCGAGCTCGTAGCCCGCCTGGTGGAGGAAGACGTCGAGCCGGGCCCGCACCGTCGCGGCCGTCTCGGGACTCGCGGGCGTGCCGGCCGGCAGCGAGAGCACCGCTAGGTACACCTCGTCGGGCAGCACCCGGTTGCCTTGAAACCGGACCAGCGGGGCGCGCCCTTCGCCGGCGAGCGCGTCCGCTGGCGCTTCGGGCGCGGTCGAGGCCAGGGCGATGAGGACGGGCCAGAGGGCCGGCACCCGGCCATTGTCGCCCGGCGCGGGCCGGATGGGGGCGTTGATTGGCGGCGCCGACCGGCCGTGCGTGCGAACGGTTCAACCGGTAACGTGCGCCGGCATGGGTGAGGGCGCTCGGCACCGACTACCTCGACGTGCTGCAAATCTTCTGGGTGGGAGTGACCGGTGCCATCACCCCGGCGACCCTCGAGGCCGCGGCCCGGCTGAAGGAAGAGAAGAAGATTCGGGCGCTGGGAATTTCGATTCACAACCGGGCGCGCGCGGGGAAGCTGGCCGAGGACTCGCCCGTCGACCTGTTCATGCTGCGGTACAACGCCGCCCACCCCGGAGCCGAGCGCGACGTCTTCCCCCACCTGGCCACCCGGCACCCCGCCGTCGTCGCATACACGGCCACGTCGTGGCGCAAGCTGTTGACCGCTCCGCGCGGCTGGGACGGGCCGGTGATGACCGCCGCCGACACCTACCGCTTCTGCCTGTCGAGCCCGCACGTGGACGTCGTCCTGTGCGGGCCGAAGAGTCGGGCCCAGCTCGTCGAGAACCTCGACGGAATCGCCAAGGGCCCCTTGTCCCCCGACGAGGACGCGTGGATGCGCCGCTTCGGCCGGGCCGTGCACGGCTGAGTCTCGGACAGGAAGTCTCAGGGCCTGGGCGCGATGCCGCGAACGCCGTGGCCGACGCGCCTGGCCGCGAGCAGCCCGGCGCCCAGCGCCACCGCTTCGTCGGGGTTCACCAGCGCCTGGATTTCCCGGCCGAAGAACTTGCTCACCCCGTCGCGGACGAACGGAATGTGCGACACCCCGCCCACCACCAGCACCTGGGTCATGTCCGACGGTTCGAGCCCGATGAGCTGCAGGCCTTCCTGGCAGACCGAGAGCGACCGCTCGAGCAGGTCGGCGCAGAGCCGCTCGAAGGTGGACCGGTCGATGATGCGGCGCAGGTCGATGCGCTTCGGCGTATCGACGATGCCTGGAACGGAGAGCTCGGCGGTCGTGGACGTGGACAGGTCGCGCTTCGCCTTCTCGGACGCGAGCAACAGGCGCTGCCACTCGACCACGCGCTGGCGAATCTCGACCTGCGTCTCGCGCCAGAAGTTGTCGGCTTCGTCCTGCGCCAGCATGACGTCGAAGTCGTCGCCCCCCAGCCAGGCGTCGCCCTTCGTGCCCAGCACGCGGAACTGGTCGCCCACGAAGTCGAGCACGCTGAAGTCGAAGGTGCCGCCGCCGAAGTCGTAGACCGCGACGATCTCGTTCTTCTGCTGCCCGATGCCGTAGGCCAGGGCGCCCGCCACCGGCTCGGCGATCATGTCGAGGACTTCGAGCTCGGCGATTTCCGCGGCTTTCCGCAGGGCGGCCCGCTCGGCGTCGGTGAAGCTGACCGGAACGCTGAGCACCGCCTGGCTCACGGGGATGCCCAGGTAGTCCTCCGCCAGAGCGTGCACGTGCGAGATGACGGTGGCGCACACCTGGCCGATGGTGAAGCTCTTGCCTTCCATCTCGACCAGGATGGAGTCGTTGGGCCCCTTCGTCGTCTTGTACGCGGCCGACATGAGCTGGCTCGCGACCGCCGGGTCGGAAAACTTGCGGCCGAGGAGCCGCTTCGCCGAGCTGACCGCGCGGCGCGGGTTGCGGACCTGCAGCTCGCGCGCCTGCCACCCGACCACGGGCGACCCGTTCTCGAGATAGCCGACCACCGACGGCTGCGACACGCGCCCGGCGGAGTCGGGGATGAGGTAGACGCGGTCGCCGATGGCCGCCGAGATGCTCGAGTAGGACGTGCCGAAGTCGATGCCCACGGCGCGGGCCGCCTGGCCCTGAGGGCGTGCGGGACGAGCGCGAGGGGGACGGGGAGCCACGACCTTGGGCCCCGCGACGGGAGGCGGAGCGGGGGCCGGAAGATGGCTGGTCGGCGCCGCGTTCCCGCGCGCTGCCGGCCCTGCCTTCGCGGCGACCGGAGCGGCGGACGCCTTGCCCCCCGAGGCGGCCTTGGCGGCGGCCTCGACCCGCTTCAGGTCGTCGGCGTGCTTGGGGTCGATCTCGATGCCCACGCCAGGCGACCGGCCCTCGGCCAGCGCCCGCTCGGGGGTGACGACGTGGCGGGCGGTGCCACTCAGCGTGAGGACCTTGCCGGTGGGAAGCTCGAGCACGAGATCCAGCGCCGTCCCCGGCGGGGGTGGCTTCTGGGTGCCGACGAAGATGCCGCCGCGCCCGGCGTTGACCGCCACGACGCGCAGTGCATACGCCCAGTCAGGGCACTTCAGCCGGATACGGAAGTTCACGTCGAAGCGTTCGTGAGCCCGTTGGGGCGCCTTGGAATCCTTGGGGCTGGTCACGTCAAAGGTCTGCGGTCGGTAACGCCGGACCATGATAGCCGCTTCGTCGATTGGGGCGAAGCAACCTGAGAGACCCGATTCATTTTTCGTTCGGCGGAGTTAATCGGGCCTGTGCGTAGTGCGCGGCGGGCGTGCCTGGGTAATTCCTGACGACGTGCTCGTACAGCTTGGCGGCGGCCTGCGCGTTGCCCAGCTTCTCGCCGTACACCCGCGCCATCAGCACCAGCGCGCGTGACGCCAGCGGCCCGGCCGGGTCGCGCGCCGCCGCTTTGAGGGCCCGGACGGCGAGATCGAGCTTTCCTGTCGTCGCCGCGTGCTGGCCGACGGCCAGGTGCGCGTCGGCGGTGAAGCTCTCGTCGAGGAGGTTGGCCGCTTCGTACAGCTCGACGGCGCGCGGAAGTTGGTTGCACGCTATCGCCGCGGTGACGGCTCCGACCGGGTCCTGGGCCGGGTCGAGGTCGGCTTGCAGCGGGGGTAGTTGGCTCTCGTCCAGCTCGACCGGAGCGCGCCGCGCAGGCGGTGCCGGCGGGCCTTCGTGGGGCGGGAAGGGAGCGGCCTCGTCGAGGTCGATGGGCGCCCACCGGGCGCTCGCCGGAGTCCCGTCGGAATGGCCGGCTGGCGGTGGGGGTACTCCCCTCGGTTCGACGCCGGGCAAGAGCAGCACCTGGTAGTCCGAGGGCACGCCCCACCCGAGGTCGTCGCCCCGAACCCTGAGCAACAGGCCCAGGGTGCGCGCCATCGCCAACGGGGCGATCACCCGCACCGACCAGCCCAGCACGCTCGAGATGATGGGCAGGGGCAAGAACGACACGACGGCCGACAGGGCCAAGGCGAAAACCTCGAGCACCGCCAGCACGCCGATGGCCGCCACCGCGAGGGCGTAGTCGGCGCCCAAGCGCTTGATGTAGGCGCCGATGATGAGCGGGTTCAGCAAGCGCAGCACCCCGCTGTTCGCCGCGGCGGACATCAGGGCCATCGGCGCGTAGGCGATGCCGGCGAACACCAACGCCCAGAAGACCGGCTCTTTCCACAGCGTCGCCGAGGCTGGCAGGTGCAGCCAGTAGAGCAGGCCCGGCACCCAGAGAAAGCCGGTGCCCACCAGGCCACCGATGGCCGGGTTGAAGAGGTCGTCCCACATGTTGTCGAACTCGGGCGTCTCGATCTCGTCGAGCCCGCGCCCGCTCTGCCGAATGGCCGAGAACAGGGTGCCCCAGAAGGCGCCCACCGCGAGCGCCGCGCCAATCATGCCTCCGAACGAGAACAGCCAGAGCACGAAGCCCAACCCCAGGACGACCGCCAGCCCGTGCGGGTTGAAGACGTACCGCCAGATGCCGGTGAGGCGCCTGGCGAATGGAATCGAGCGGCGGTGCACCGTGAGCGGGTGCACCTGGCCCGCGCACCGGCAGCACGAGACGAGCGACACCACGCTCACCCGGGTGGCGGCGACGCAGTCGGCGCAGAGGTCGGCCCGGCACTCCGGACAATTCCACCCCGCGGGTTGGGCCGGGTGGTTGGCGCAGCGAGGCGCTTCGGGCCGGCCCCTCTGTGGCTCGCGGGTGTTCAGGCGGGGGCGACCTTAACAGAGGGGGCCGGGGGGTGGTTTGCGCCCGGGCGCGAACGTCCCGGCGAAAGTTTGCACGTGGCGTCAGGGCCCTGGGTTTGAGGGGAGTTCACAGCCACTCAAACCGGAGGCAGTCAAATGGGAGCACTACTTCTCATCATCGCGCTCGGAGTCCTCGGCTTCGGGCTTTCGCAACACCTGAAGGGCAAGCGCATTCTCTCGGCGCCGTTCAAGAAGACCGGCGACCTCGCCAAGGACCCGACCTCGTCCGACCCCAAGGGGGCGATGTCGACCGAAGGGGCCGTGCTGGCCGAGACCCCGCTGTTGTCGCCGTGCACCAAGACGCCCTGCCTCTTCTACGAGGTCGAGCTCGAGCGCGAGTGGGAGAAGCAGGAACAGACCCAGGACGGCGTGAAGACGAAGTCCGGGTGGAGCAAGGTCGACTCCAAGCGCGAGGGCATGGTGTTCAAGCTCGACGACGGCACCGGCGCCATCAACGTGGACGCCAGCCAGGGCGGCGACTTCGACACCCTGAAGAAGAACTTCACCGACAAGGTGAAGATTGGCGCCTTCGTCCCCGGCGACCTGAAGTTCGGCGAGCTGCGCATGCAGGTGCCGCACCTGCCGGCGGGTGAACGGACCACCGCCTTCCGGGCCACCGAGAAGATTGTCCCCGTGGGCGGCACCCTGTTCGCGCTCGGCAAGATGGAGAACGGGTCGCTGGTGAAGCCGGGCTGGCGTTCGATGATGTTCTCGAGCAAGGGCCGCGACGGGCTGCTCGCCTCGACCGCGAAGAAGAAGAAGTTCAGCTTCATCGGCGGCGGGGTGGCGGCGGTGGCGGCGATTCCCATCATGATTCTGGCGCCGACCGGCACGAGCGACGGTTGCCCGTCCGACCTGTCCGGAACCGTGGCGACCTGCAAGGACAACGTCACCTCGGAGAACACCTACAGCCTGAAGGTGGACAAGGCCGGCAGCTACGAGGTGCTGGTGACGCCGCCCGCGGGGAAGAAGTACCCGATGATTCCCGAGATCAAGGTGACCGACGAAGGCGGCGAGGTGGTCGCCGAGGAAACCGGAGACGTGGGTTCGGCGACGACGGTTCGCTTCCAGGCGAAGCCGGGCAGCTACCACATCGCGGTGAAGTCGGCCGACGGCAAGGTGTCGGGCGGCTATGACTACAGCCTCGGCATCAGCAACAAGTTGGAGGTCGAGGCGGTCGAAGCGCCGGCCGCTCCGGCTGAGCCCGAGGTCGAGGCCGCCGCTCCCGTCGGCAAGTCGGTCGCGGTGGCGCCCAGGTCGGCCGCCCCGGTTCCGGCGAAGGGGAAGGCGAAGAACAAGCGCAAGTAGCGAACAGGTGAGGGCCGCGCCCGCCGGGAACCGGGCGCCCCAACGAAGGG
>JAHFDQ010000708.1 GCA_023248915.1 Archangiaceae bacterium
GGAGCAAGCCGCACGTATGCCACTCGCCCTTCGAAATCTCCTGGCCGCGTCCTGCCTGTTTCTGGCGGCCTGCGGCCTCAGCACCGTCGGCAACCCGTGCACCACCAACGCCGAGTGCGGCAACCCGTGGACCTGCTACACCAACGCCCCCGGCGGCCTGTGCACGCGCGGCTGCGATCAGGAAGGCACGGGCAAAGACTGCCCCGGCGGCACCGTCTGCGCGTCGAGCTCGGGAGGGCTGGTCTGCGCCGTCATCTGCCAGAGCGCGGGCGAGTGCCGCGCCGAGTACGACTGCACCCAGGTCGCCGGCGGCGGCAAGATGGCCTGCACCGCGAAGTAGCGTCAGCGGGCGGCGGGCCCGGCCGTGAACGCGGCGGCCCAGTCGGCGAAGGTGCCAGCTTCCAGCGCCGCGCGCGCCTTGGCCATTAGGTCGAGGAAGAAATGCAGGTTGTGCAGCGTGTTCAGCCGCATGGCCGAGATCTCCTTGGCCACGAACAGGTGCCGCAGGTAGGCGCGCGAGAAGGTGCGGCAGGTGTAGCAAGCGCAGGCCGGGTCGAGCGGGCCGGCGTCTCTCGCGTACTGCGCGTTCTTTATGACTACCCGCCCTCCCGACGTGTAGAGCAGGCCGTTGCGCGCGGTGCGGGTGGGCAAGACGCAGTCGAACATGTCGACCCCCGCGGCGATGCAGGTCACCAGGTCGAGCGGCGTGCCGACTCCCATCAGGTAGCGCGGCTTGTCCCGGGGCAGAAGCGGAGCCGCCTCGGCGACCCCCGCGTGCATGGCCGCGGGTTCTTCTCCGACCGAATACCCGCCGAGGGCGTAGCCGGGCAGGTCGACCGCGCAGACTTCCTCGGCATGGCGGCGGCGCAGCTCGAGCGACAGCCCCCCCTGGACGATGCCGAAGAGGGACGACCGACTGCGCGACCAGGCCGCGACGCAGCGGTGCAGCCAGCGGGTGGTCCGCGCGAGCGACGCCTCGAAGTAGGCGCGGTCGGCCAGGGCCGGCGGGCACTCGTCGAACGCCATGATGACGTCGGCGCCGAGCGTCTCTTGAAGCTCGACCGCCCGCTCGGGGGTGAGCAGGTGCGCCGAGCCGTCGAGGTGGGACTGGAAGGCGGCTCCCTCTTCGGAGATCTTCCGCTTCTGCGCCAGGCTGAACACCTGGAAGCCCCCCGAGTCGGTCAGCATCGGCCCGTTCCAGGCCGAGAACCGGTGCAGCCCTCCCAGCTCGCCCACCAGGTCGGCGCCGGGGCGCAACATCAGGTGGTAGGTGTTGCCGAGGATCATCGAGGCGCCGAGCCGCGTCAGATCATCCGGCGCGATGGCCTTCACCGCGCCGGCCGTGCCCACCGGCATGAAGACCGGCGTCTCGACCGTCCCGTGCGGGGTGTGCAGGCGGCCGCGGCGGGCCCGGGTGCGCGCGTCTTCCTTCAGCAGCTCGAAGCGCACCAGCGAAGGCGGCACGCGCAGGTCGCCGAGATCGATCACTTGGGGCCCCCGGCGATGAACATCGCGTCGCCGTAGCTGAAGAAGCGGTACCCCTCGGTCACCGCGGCCCGGTAGGCGGCCAGCGTCCGGTCGCGCCCGTGAAAGGCGCACACCAGCATCAGGAGCGTCGACCGGGGCAGGTGGAAGTTGGTCAACAGCGCGTCCACCTGGCGGAAGCGGTATGGGGCCTTGATGAAGAGCGCCGTCTCCCCTTCCCCGCTTCGGACCAAGCCGTTCGCCGCGTCGGTCGCGGCCTCGAGCGTGCGAACGACGGTGGTGCCGACCGCCACCACGCGCCGGCCTTCCGCCCGAGCCCGGTGCACGGCCTCGGCCGTCGCCTCGGGCACCCGGTAGCGCTCGGCGTGCATGACGTGGGCGCCGATGTCGCCATCGCGCACCGGCAGGAAGGTGCCGGGCCCCACGTCGAGCGTCACCGAGGCCCGCGTCACGCCCCGGGCCTCGAGGCTCGCCAATAGGTCCTTCGTGAAGTGCAGCCCCGCCGTCGGCGCCGCCACCGAACCTTCGCTTCGCGCGTAGACCGTCTGGTAGCGCTCGGCGTCCTCGGCCGTCGGCTCGCGCTCGATGTACGGCGGCAGCGGCAGCCTACCGGCGCTGGCGAGCGCCTCGCCCAATGAAGTCTGTCCCGGCGCGTCGAACCGCACCCGCACTTCGCCCCCGCCCAGCGCCTCGACGACGGTCGCGGCCAGCCCGCCCTGGAACTCAAGGCTGAGCCCGACCTTCAGCCCCTTGCTGGCCTGGCCCAGGCAGAACCACTCCGCCCCCGCCGCCCGGCCCTCGAGCCCTCCGGGCGCCGCGGGCCTCACCAGCAGCAGCTCGGCCCTCCCACCGGTCGCGGCCTTGGTCCCGAGCAGCCGGGCGGGAATGACGCGGGCGTCGTTGACGACGAGCAGGTCGCCTGGACGGAACAGGCTCGGAAGCTCGGCGAAGCGCCGGTGCGCGACGCCGTCGGCCTCGCGCTCGAGCACCAGCAGCCGGGACGCGTCACGGCGGTCGAGCGGGCGCTGGGCAATCTGCCCCGCGGGGAGCTCGAAGTCGAAGTCCTCGATGCGCACGAGGGCCGCTTCTACCACGCGGCATCGTCAGTAAAGCGCCTGCAGCTCGGTGCCGAGTCAG
>JAHFDQ010000279.1 GCA_023248915.1 Archangiaceae bacterium
CCGTCGAAAGCCCCGTTGCCGAGCCCAGGAAGACGTACGCCTTCCCCATGTTCGTCGCCGCGCCATCGAAGGAGGTCTCCCCGACGATGACGTCCGAAAACCCGTCCCCGTTGACGTCCCCGGCCCCGGAAACAGTGACGCCGAAATACGCATTCGCCTGGCTTGCACCCACCACCTGCCAGGCCGCAGTGGTCGAGAGCCCGCTCGCCGAGCCCAGAAAGACGTACGCTTTCCCCATGTCCGTCCACGCGCCGTCGAAGTGCTGCTCTCCCACGATGACGTCCGAGAAACCATCGCCGTTGACGTCGCCGGCCCCGGAGACCGAGTAGCCGAAGTCCGCGTTCGCTTGGCTTGCGCCTACTACCTGCCAAGCCGGCGCAGTGATGAGCGGGTCGATGGCGAGCGGGTAGCGCCCTTCTTCCTCCACCACGATGCGAATCCGGCCGGAGCCGGGTTGAGTGGTTCTCCATTCCAGCGAGGCCCGGAGCTGCCGACCGTCGGCATCGACGACCTCGAGCCGGTCGTAGCGCAGCGTCTCTGCCTGCCCGCTGCCGAACCCCAACCGCCCGGGGCTGCGCGACAGCCCCTCGGGCGCCTCGACCCGCCCCTCGAGGACGAGCGGCCCGCCTCCTTCGGGAGGTTGGTCCACGAAGAAGCTCTGCTCCAGCCCTTCTACCCGGTTCTCGTACACCTCTCGGACGGCGCCTCGCAGGTACTGCACCTTCGTACCTTCCGCCGTGGGCCGGGCGGCCGAAACCGGGAGTCCGCCCACCGATTCCAGGGAGAACTTCCATCGCCAGTCCGCGGCCTCGGGGGCCACCTCCACCCCGCTCTCGCCGAAGAAGGCCCGGAATCCCTTTCCGTTGGCCACGAGCAGCCCTCCGCCCGTGGCAATCTGCCGCTGGTCCTCTTCGATCGCCGTGGCGATCTGCGCCCACCAGTCGGGGTGTTCCCGCTGAAAGGCGTCGGTCTTCGGCTGGGCCACGGGCGGGCGCTGAATTGCCGTGGTCGGGACGAGGAAGCTGACGGCCGCCGCGAGCGCCCAGAGCTGCCGGGCCCCGCGGTCCACCCGCCGCTTCAGACGGTCGCACGTCATCCCGGTCCCCTCGAAGTTGCTGCCGAAGCCGGGCGCAGGTTACCTCGAAGCGGGCGGGGGATGAACGCCCGCGAGCGGCCGCGTGCTATTTCCCTTCCCGTGTCCACCCTTTCGAAGCTGAAGGCCCTGCACCGCGAACTGGACGCCTGCCGCGCCTGCCCGAAGATGATTCGGCCGGTGGTGCACGGCTGCGCGCTCGACACCGACCTCTTGCTCGTCGGCCAGGCGCCCGGGCCCCGCGAGGGCGGTTTCGGCCGGCCGTTCGCCTGGACTGCCGGCAAGACGATGTTCCGCTGGTTCGGAGAGGCCCTGGGGACCTCCGAGGACGAATTCCGCGCGAAGGTCTACATCGCGGCGGTGGCGCGCTGCTTCCCCGGCAAGGCCCCGGGAGGAGGAGACCGGCGCCCAGACGGCGAGGAGATTGCCCGGTGCCGCACATTTCTCGAGCGCGAAGTGGCGATCCTCCGGCCGCGCCTGGTGATGCCGGTGGGCACCCTCGCCATCGAGCAGGTGTTGGGCCGGAAGGTGCCGCTGGTCGAGGTCGTCGGCGTGCCACTCGCGGGCCGCTACCACGGCGTCCCTTGCGACATCCTCTGCCTGCCGCACCCCTCGGGCGCGTCTACCTGGCATCGGGTCGAGCCGGGCCGGTCGTTGTTGGCCAAGGCGCTGGCGCTGGTGGCGGCGCACCCGGCGGTCCGGGCGGTGTTCCCGGGCGCCGCGGCGCGCCGGCCCCGCCTGAACGAGAAGCCCTTGACGCGATTATCGAACGTTCGTTAAGTATCTCCGTCGATGGGTCGGCCGCCGAAAGAAGAGGCGCGGGACACCGGGCGCGAGATTCTCGACGCCGCGCTCGACCTGTTCGCGCGCCACGGGTTTCACGGCACCTCGATGCGGCAGATTGCCCGCGCGGTCGGCGTGCGCGAGAGCGCCCTCTACCACCACTTCCGGTCGAAGGACGCGCTGCTCGAGGCGCTCACCCGAGACCTGGGGCCGGGGCGCTTCGAGAAGTTGGCCGGCGCCGACCCCGGCGCGCTGGCCGAGAAGCACGGCGCCCGGCGACTCTTGGGCACCCTGGCGCACCGGCTCTTCGAGGAATGGGCGCAGCCGAGGGAACAGAAGTTCCTGCGCATCATGATGGCCGAGGGGTTGCGCGGCGGAACCTCGGCTTCCCTGCACCCTCGCGCGGTGCTGGGCCGCGCGCAGGCGCTGGTGGCGGGGCTGTTCACCGAGTTGCAGCGGCGCCGGCAGGTGAAGAAGGGCGACCCGGCGGTGCTGGCCCAGGAATTCATGGGGCCGCTGTTCTTCCTGCGGATGACTCAGCTCGTGCTCTCGGCGCGCCCGCCCGACCTCGCCCGGTTGAACGCCCAGGTCGACGCGCACCTCGACTTCTTCTGGGCGGCGGTGCGCCCGTGAGAGAGCTCTTGAAGCTCGCCGCCCGCAACCTCTTGCGCAACCGGCGCCGCACCCTCATCACGCTCGCCGCGCTGGTGCTGGGCGTCGGGGCGATGGTGGCGGTGCACGGCTTCATCAGCGGCCTGCAGGGGTCGCTGGTCGAGAACATCGCCGAAGGGCAACTGGGCGCGGTGCAGGTGCACAAGAAGGGCTTCATGGCCAACGTGCTGTCGTCGCCGCTGGGGCTCGACATGGCCGACAGCCCGGCGCTCCGGCAGAAGATGGAAGCGGTGCCCGGGGTGCGGGGGGTGACGCCGCGCATTCAGTTCGGAGCGATGCTCTCGACGCCCGACCGCCCGGTGCCGGAAGGGCGAGAACCCACCGCCGCCGAACAGGGCAAGACGTCGTTCTTCCTGGTCTTCGGCATCGACCCGCCGAGCGACCAGAAAGTCTTCCCCCGCCGGCTGACCTGGATGGCGAAGGGGCAGCCGCTGACCGCGTCCGACTCGGACGAAGTCCTTCTCGGGGTCGAGCTCGCCGACGGGCTGGGGGTGGCGCTCTTTCCGCACGACGCCCCGCGCCCGCCCGAGACCGAGCGGCCTGCGCTGCTCGCTCCCGACCGCGACGGTTCGCTGAATGGGGCCAACGTCGAGGTGGTGGGGACGTTGAAGGCCGGGTCGCCCGGCGACCGCCGCTACGGCTTCGTCGGCCTGGCCACCGCCCAGAAGGTGCTGCGCATGGAAGGAAGGGTGACCGAATACGCCATCGCGGTGAACCGCCTGGAGGACGCCGGGAAGGTGCGCGACGCGCTCGCCGAAGTCCTCGGCCCCGAGTACGAGGTGCACACCTGGGCGCAGATTCTTCCCTTCCTGAAAGAGCTGTTCGGCACCCAGGACTTCATCTTCGGCATCGTGGCGATGATTTTCCTGGTGGTGGTGCTGCTCGGCATCGTCAACGCCATGCTGATGAGCGTGCTCGAGCGGGTGCGGGAAATCGGCACCATGCTGGCGGTGGGCATGAAGCGGCGGCAGGTGATCACGATGTTCATCCTCGAGGGGTTGCTCCTCGGCGTCGCGGGCGGGCTGGTCGGCGCGGCGGTGGGGTGGGTGGCGGTGCTGGTGGCCGCCCGCATCGGTATTTCGCTGCCGGCGCCGGGCGCGACCGCTCCGTCGGTGATTCGGCCCACCGTCACCTTCCTGTACCTGGCGCGGTCGGTGGGGCTGGCCGCGGCGGGGTCTGCCCTCGCCGCGCTGTGGCCGGCGCGCCGGGCCGCCCAGCTTCGTCCGGTGGAGGCTCTGCAGAGCGCATGAACCGCTTCTTCTCGCTCGCGCTACGCAACGTCGCCCGGAACCGGCGCCGCAGCGCCATCACCCTGGCCGAGATTCTCATCGGCGTGACGCTCATCATGATGATGAACGGAATGACGTCGGGGTTCCTCAGGCTGATGATTGAGGACGTGGTGAAGAGCCGCACCGGCGCCCTCCAGGTCCACCGCGCCGGCTACATGGACAGCATGGACGCGGCCCCCACCCAACTGAACATGCCCTACACGCCCGAGATGCTGGCGCGCCTCTCGGCGGTGCGCGGCGTCACCGGCGTCGCCGGGCGCATCATGTTCACCGGGCTGGTGGGCAACGGCGCCAGCCAGACGATGTTCGTCGGCCGCGCGCTCGACTTGACCCGCGAGAAGGAAGCCTGCCCCCGCACCGGCTCGGACATCAGGCCGGGCGGCGCTCCGCTCGTCCCCGGCGACCGGAACCTGGTGCTGCTCGGCGCCGACCTGGCCGACAGCTTCCACGTCAGCACTCCGGACCAGAAGGCGCGGGCGGTCGCGTCCGCGCAGCCCGACGCCCCGCAACTCTCGACCTTCGTCACGGTGCAGTCGTCGAGCCCCGAGGGGCGCGCCAACGCCCTCGACCTGACGGTGAAGGGGCTGACGGTGTCCAGCCTGCCCATCGAGAACAAGCGGGTGCTCACCGTGCCGCTCGAGACCGCGCAGGACCTGCTCGGGTTGCAGGGCAGGGTGACCGAGTACGCCCTCGGCATCGACGACCTCGACCACCTCGACCGGGTGGAAGAAGACTTGAGGGCGGCGCTCGGCCCCGACTACGAGGTCCACAGTTGGAGAGACCTGCAGCCGTTCATCCGCGACATCATCACCCGGCAGAAGGTGGTGCTCTCGGGCGTGGGGCTGGTGCTGTTCACCATCGTCATCACCGGCATCATCAACACCATGCTGATGAGCGTCTTCGAGCGGGTGCGCGAGATTGGCACCATGCTCGCGGTGGGCGTGCGGCGCCGGCAGATTCTGTTGCTCTTCGTCATCGAGGCGGGCGTCATCGGAGTGCTGGGCGGCCTGGGCGGCGCGGTGTTCGGCCGGACGCTGGTCTTCGCCATCGCCACCCACGGCATCAAGATTCAGCTCTCGGGCACCACCGGGCTGTCGCTGCTCCGGCCGGTGGTGTCGTGGACGTTCGTCGGCATCGCGGTCGGAGTGGCCGCGGTGGGAGCCTTGGTGGCCGCTGCCTACCCGGCGTGGAAAGCGTCGCGGCTCAACCCGGTGGACGCCCTGAGGTCTCTGTGAAGGAGAAAACCATGGAACGCCGCTTCCTCGTCGCCGCGGTCGTCGCGGCCCTCGCCCCGGTGCTGCCGGCCGCCGCCGCCGAACCGACCCCCGAGCAGATTCTGGCGAAGTACGACGCGGTGATGGGGCCGCGCACCTTCGAGGCCCATTCCTCGATGACCGCTCACCGCGAGGACGGGTCTGAACGCACCTACGTGATGCGCTTGCTCAAGAGCGAGAACGACAAGTTCCGCGTCTGGTTCGACGAGCCGGCGGCGGTGAAGGGGCAGGAGATGCTCCGCTCGGGCGAGAACATGTGGGTCTACCTGCCCAACCTGAAGCGGGCCACGCGCGTCGCCAACCGCGACAGCTTCCAAGGAGGCGACTTCAACAACGCCGACGTGCTGCGGGTGAACTACTCCGCCGACTACACCGGGAAGCTGGCGCCGACCGACGTCCCCGACACCTACCTGCTCGACCTGAAGGCGAAGACCACCAACACCGCCTACGACTCCATCAAGCTCTGGGTGAAGAAGGCCGACTTCCAGCCGGTGAAGGGCCAGTACTTCGGTTCGAGCGGGCAGATGATTCGGAGCGCCGAATTCTCGGACTACCGCGAGCTGGACAAGGGCTACGTCCGGCCGGCGAAGGTGCTGATGAAGAACGAGCTGGTGAAGGCGCGCTACTCGACGATGGACCTGAGCGAGCTCAAGCTCGCCGTCGACGCGCCGCCCCAGCGCTTCACCCAGGCAGACCTCGGTCGCTAGCCGATGCGCCGCTTCGCCGCCCTGGGGCTGTGCCTCGCCGCGACTGGCGCCCTCTCTGGCGAGGTGAACGGCTACGCCGACAGCCGCAGCGCCTTCACCCGCGCCCGCGTGGGAGGGTTGCTGCCGGCCGACGACGTGGCCGAGGCGACCGAGCTCGTCGAGGCCAACGTCCAGGTGAAGCAGCGCTTCCTGACCCGCGCCTTCGCCTACGGCGACGTCTCGCTGCTCACCCAGATTGCCGGCACCTACCGGGGCCTCGACGCCGACGGCAACGAGGTGGCGCTGGCCAACCACGACGTGGCCGCGTACCACCCGCTGGTCTCGCTCAACGAGCTGTACCTGTCGGGCGAGGCCCGCTCGTGGCTGAACCTCGTCGCCGGCAAGAAGCGGGTCACCTGGGGCCCGGGCTTCGCCTACAACCCGACCGACCTGTTGAACCCGGCGAAGGACCCGACCGACCCCAACTTCCAGCGAGCGGGCGCCTACATGGCGCGGGTCGAGCTGACGTCCGAGACGCTGGCCTTGACGTTGCTCGGCAGCCCGGCCGTGCTCGAGCAGACGAGCGGAGTGCCGTACCAGTTCGTCACCTACCCGGCGTGGGACAAGAAGGACGACCAGGCCCACTACCAGCTCGCGGCGCGCGCCTACGCCCTCGTCGCGAACGCCGACGTGAATCTGATGGCGTTCTACGGCAACCGGTACCGCGACGCGTTCGAGAAGAAGTTCCGCTTCGGAGCCACGTTCTCGCGCTACTTCTTCACCGATTACGAAGTGCACTTCGAGGGGCTGTTCCAGTCGGGCTCGACCCGGGCCGCCGTCACCCATGCCTGCGTGGAAGACGCGCGGGCGGCGCTGGCCTGCGGCTTCGCCGGCACCCCGTTCGTGAGCCAGCCGTTGCTCGACGACGCGACGATTCTGCCGCGGGTGCTGGTCGGCGCGCGCACCCAGTTCTCCGACGAGGCGATGCTCTCGGTCGAGTACCTCTACCAGGCCGACGGCTACACCGCCGCCCAGTTTCAGGACCTGGTGTCGGCCTTCGACGGCCTGTCGCAGGTCGCGGCGCTGGGGGTGCCAGTCAGCCGCATTCCCGGGGCGTCGCTGCTCGCCGGCGGCCCTTCGGCGGACGGCGTGCCCCAGAAGTTCTCGTTCGAACCTTCCCGGCGCCACTACCTCTTCGCCAGCTACCAGAAGCCGAAGATTCGCGACGACTTCACCGTGGGGCTGGTCTGGGTCGAGAACCTCGAAGACCTGTCGGGCCTGGTGACGCCCTCGGTGACCTGGGCGGCGGAGGAATGGCTCAGCCTGTCCTTGTCGGCCTTCGTCCCGTTCGCGGGCCCGAAGTCGTTGGCGGCCACCGCGCCCAGCACGGGCAAGGCGGTCAGCGAGTACTCGATGCTGCCGATGGCATACCGCGGGCTGTTCGAGGTCCGCGTCTTTTATTGAGGAAATTCGAGGAATCTCATGGCGACCGCTGAACGACCCATCATCGACCTGGCCGGAATCCAGAAGGTGTACGAGCTCGGCAAGACGCAGGTGGTCGCCTTGAGGGGCGTCGACATGACGGTGAGCCCGGGCGAGTTCACCGTGGTGACCGGGCCGTCGGGGTCGGGCAAGACGACGCTGCTCAACATCATCGGCTGCCTCGACCGGGCGACGAAGGGCACCTACCGGCTCGACGGGGTCGACGTGTCCGACCGGGACTTCGACGACCTGGCCGAGGTTCGCAACGAGAAGATTGGCTTCATCTTCCAGAGCTTCAACCTCATTCCGGTGCTCGACGTCGCCGAGAACATCGAGTTCCCCTGCCTGGTGCGCAAGAAGGTCGAACCCAAGGCCGCCTTGCGCCGCCGGGTCGAAGACCTGGCCGAGGCGGTCGGGTTGAAGCCCTGCCTGGGGCAGAAGCCGGACGAGCTGTCGGGCGGGCAGCGGCAGCGGGTGGCCATCGCCCGGGCGCTGATTACCCAGCCCAAGCTGGTGCTGGCCGACGAACCGACCGCGAACCTCGACTCGGAGACGAGCGAGCAGATCATCGACTTGATGCTCGAGCTGAACCGGAACAAGGGCGTCACCTTCCTCTTCTCGACCCACTACCCGCGGGTGGTGAAGCACG
>JAHFDQ010000030.1 GCA_023248915.1 Archangiaceae bacterium
GCCGGCGCAGGCCGACCAGGGAAAACCCCATCGCGAGAACCGCCGCGAGAGTCGCGGGCAGAGCGGCGGTGTGCCACACCGCGACGACTCCGCTGCCCACGCCCACCCACAGGGTGTTGAAGTCGACGGCGAGGCGCGCGGCCGAGGTGCCGAGCTCTCCGAAGCCGGCTCCGCCCACCACGAAAGAAACGGCGCACAGCCCGAGGCTCGCCGCCAGCACCGCCGTGCCCGTCCTCGCCTCGGCCCTCGCGGGCACGGGAGCTTCGGCCACCTTCGCCATCACCCGGTTCACGAAGTCGGGAGGCGGCGGCGGGTCGGCGAGCCGCAAGAGGTCGAACTCGAGCTGCCGGTGCTCTTCCAGCACGGCCGCGCAGGAAGCGCATTCCCGGGAATGCTCGAGCGCCGGCCCATGCCCTTCGGTGGCTTCGGCCAACAACTGCTCGGCAGGAGGGCAGGGCGAGCTCATGCGGCCTCCGCCGGCGTCATCTTCGCCCGCAGCTTCTCTCGCGCGCGGAACAGCCGCGCCATGATGGTGCCCGGCGCGACTCCCAGCACCTGGCCGATGTCCTTCGTCGTTCGCCGCTGCACGTAGTAGAGGGCGAGCACCTCGCGGTCTTCCGGCGACAGCGTCGCCAGGGCCGCCTCGAGCGAGAGCCGTTCTTGCTTCTCGATGGCGCTGTCCTCGAGCGACGGTTCGAGCGAAGGCAGCACCTCGGCGGACTCGGAGATGTCCTCGGTCCGCACCCGCGCGCGCCGGCGCAAGAGGTCGAGGCAGAGGTTGCGCGCGATGGCCAACACCCACAGGTCGAACGGCCTGCCGTCGTCGTACCGGCCGAGGTTCTGGTAGGCGCGCAGAAACGCTTCCTGGGCGACCTCGGACGCTTCGGCCTCGGTGCGCAGGAGCCGAAGGCAGAGGCCGTAGACGGGGCGCTGCGCCGACCGCACCAGCGAGGCGAAGGCGCGCGGGTCTCCGCGGCGCGCCGCCGCGACATCGGCCTTCCAGGGTAGGGCGGGCTCGTCGGCGGCCATCAGCGACAGGGCGATGCGGGCGGGGTCGAAGCTGTCTGCGAAGAAGGCGTTCGTGCTCACGCCCGAGCATACGCCGCGGGGCCCGGGCCATTGCCCGAATCGCCACACCGCTATTTCCCGCGAGATTTCGGGGGCTTGGAGGCTGCCCTCGCGGCCGCGCGGGCCGATTTTCGGGCCTGCTGCCGCGCCCGGAAGCCGACGGGAGCCGGCGGCGATTGACGGGGGGCCTGCGGCGGAACAGGGGAGAGCGTCGGCCTCCGTTCAGACCCAGCGGAGTCGAGGTCTGCCCCTCGACTTCGCTTCGCTACGCTCGGGGTGAACGGAGGTGCGGGCTCGGCGCGCTGAAGCTCTTCCGCTTTCGCTTGCGCGGCCCGAGCCTGGGACGCGCGGATCTCGTCCTCGGCGTCTTCGCGGTACGAGAAGTGGAACAGGCGTTTGACGACCAGGGTGGCGTACGAACCTGGCGGCAGCGTGAAGGCCACGTTCAGCTTGCCCAGCGGCCGGTTGAGCTCGTCGCGCTGAGCCCGGCCGAGCACCAGCTTGTCCGGGTAGATGAGCACTGGGCGCTCTTCGTGCTTGAAGTAGAGCAGCCTCGGCGCTCCGGCCACGCGGAGGTCGGCGAGCGTCAGCTTCTCCTTCCCGAGCGCCCACATCGCCGCCTCGCGCACCCGGTCGTCGTTGAAGGTGGAGTCGGGCGCCAAGAGGGGGAAGCGCAGCGAACGGAGCAGCCGCAGGGTGTCGGCCGCGGCGTCGCGGTGGAAGAGCAGGGTGCCCGCCTGGTACGGCATCGGGAACAGGTGCTCGCGCGGCAAGAGCAGTTGCAACAGCCGTCGGACGCCCTCGTTCCACAGCCAACTCTGGAAGGTGAAGATCAGCATCGCCCGGTAGTCCGAGTCGATCTGCAGGAACGCCTTCAGGAAGTCCTTCGGGTCTTCGCGCAGCGAAAGCAGCACCCGCCGGTACTTGCGGTTCGCCTCGAAGGGCACGCGCCGGCCGAAGTCGCCCCAATGCTGCTGCCAGAACTGCTTGACCTTCGCGTCTTCCGACCGGTCGAGCGGGGACGGCTTGGCGAGGTAGTTCTTCAGCGCGGTTTCATAGTCGCCGCGGATGAGATCTTTCGCGATGTAGCCCTGGCCGTGCTTCAGCGAACCGAAGCGCTGGCTGTCGAAGTAGTTGACCACCCCCAGGCGATTCACCTCGGCCGCCGCGAGGTTGAGCTGGCCCAGGTCGCTCTCCTTTAGGGCGCGGACCGTGACCGAGAACCGGTTCGAGGTGGTGTTCGCCGACGACAGGGGCGTCGCCGACCGGCCCAGGAATTTCAGGCGCAGGTCGGGTTCCTGGACGTCCACCTCGACGCCTTCCACGGCAATGAGCTGCTCGGTGCGCCCCTGCTTGTCCTTCAGCCCGCAGTAGGAGATCGCCCCCGGCTTCAGGCCGAACCGGTCGCGAATGCGGTCGATGGCGGCAAAGGTGGCCAGTTTCTGCTTGTCCATCAGATAGACGCGAAAACGCCCGTCCGGCGCCTCGTCGAACCGGTAGGATTCCTTGACCGAGAAGTCCTCGGGCTTCTGCTTGATGCGCACGAAACGTCGTTTACCACGGGCTGGGCGGATCGCTTCCGCCCAAAGGGGCAACCAAGGAGTCATGCGCTCAAAACGTGTTCTGGCAGCACTGGTGTTGGCTCTGGCCGCGACCGGGTGCGCGACCTCGCTCTCGACGTTGCAGATCGCTCGCCCGGTCGAACCGAAGCACTTCCAGGTCAGCGTCGGCGCCGGGCTCTACGCCCCTCTGGGCTCGGTCGGCTCGGTGGTGGCCCAGGGCGTCAAGCAGGCCGAGGCGGCGACCGCCGCGGCGAAGGCCGGCACCCCGTACTCGCTCTCGCCCGACGACCAGCAGGATTTGCTCACGGCCGGTATCGGGTTGGCGGTGCTGACGCCTGGTTTCGGCTACGAGATGTCGGCGCGCACCGGCCTCATGAACAACCTCGACGTCGGCCTCCGGTACAACGTCACGTCCCTGCGGCTCGACACCAAGTACCGGCTGCTGCACGCGGGCAACGGGGCCGAACGGCCGCTGCCCGGTTCCATGCCGGTGGGCGGTGCTCCCGACGCGCCTTTACAGAGCCCTCCGGCCACGCGCTCGTATGACTTGGCCATCGGGCTGGGCGTGTCCCGGTACTTCTTCTCGAACCCGGTCTTCTCCGTGCTCGAATACGTCCAGCTCGACGACTTCTCGCGCTGGGACTTCGAGGTGCCCCTGTACCTGAGCGCCGAGTTCGGCGAGGTCTTCAAGCTGTACGCGGCCCCAAAGTACGTCTACAGCCGCACGACGCTGGACGAGAAGCTGGTCAACTACTCGGAAGAGGCGACGAACCTGACGGGCTTCGACGTGACGCTGCCCACCGAGGTCCACAGCCACTTCGTCGGGTCGACCATCGGCATGGCGGTCGGTTACCGGTGGGTGCACTTGATGCTCGAGATGACGGGCGGGTACACCTTCTGCGACCCGGTCGTCTTCGGGCAGCGGCGGAAGCTGGGGGGCGTGACGCTCCAGCCGGCCGTGGCGTTGAACTTCCGCTTCTAGGCGAGAGCTCGGTCGCGGAGTAGTTTCGGGCTCGCGGGCCTGGTGTTAACCTCGCGCGGGTCGATGACCACCGTCTGTCCCAAGTGCCACGTCCCTCTCCCTGTGCCGACGCCGCTGGCGTGCCCGACCTGCGGCGAGGCGTTGTCCGCGGTGGCGCCCATCGTTCCCATTCCGCTGGTGCAGGCGGTGAGCCAGGGCCCCGCAGAGGTGGAGACGCCCCTCGTGCGGCCTTCCGGCAGCGGTTCCATCCGGGGGCCGCGGCTGGTGGGCCGGTTGGCAGACGGCCGGTCGGGCGAGTTCGCGCTCGCGGTGAAGACGACGCTGGGCCGCCACCCCGCGAATACGCTGCGCCTGGTCGATCGCGAGGTGTCGAAGGAACACGCGTCGATCGAGCGCATCGGCACCACCTTCCTGTTGCGCGACCTGGGTTCGTCGAACGGCACCTTCGTCAACGGGCGCCGGGTGCGCGAGATGCGGCTTCGCGACGGCGACGAGATCGCCCTCGGCAACTCCCGGTTGGTGTTCCACTCGGGCGACATTCCGCCGTCGACCTCGCCGGGTGTCACCGTGGTCGCGTCGGCCCAGTCGATGCCGGCCTTCCTGGCGCAGCTCGACCAGATTCAGGTCGAGGAGAGCGAGTTCCGGCCGGCCGAGCAGATCAAGGACATTCCGTCGCTTCGACAAGACTACGAGAAGCTGCGCATCGCCAACGAGTTCCACCGTCTGGTCGGGCTCGAGCGCGACCAGAAGAGCCTGCTCGACAAGATTCTGAA
This sequence comes from Archangiaceae bacterium, assembly GCA_023248915.1. Lineage (GTDB taxonomy): Bacteria > Myxococcota > Myxococcia > Myxococcales > Myxococcaceae > JAHFDQ01. The sequence continues at coordinate 4,386 of JAHFDQ010000030.1, forward strand.
GGTCGCCTTCGAGCTCTTGGCGGCCGACAACGCCGTCATGTTCCTGCCGGACGAGAACGGCGAGCTCAAGGCCGAGGCGGTCAGCCACCGCAAGGAAGGCGACGCCGAAGTGGTGGTGTCGGAAACGGTGCTAAAGAAGGTGATGTCGACCCGGCAGGCGGTGTTGACGGCCGACGCCATCCTCGACTCGCGCTTCTCGTCGTCCGAGTCCATCGTGGCGCAGGGAATCCGGTCGGCGATGGCGGTGCCGCTGTTGGCCAAGGGGTCTCTGAAGGGTGTGCTCTTCTGCGACACCCGCGAACGGACCAACGCCTTCAGCGAGAAGGACCTGAAGGTGCTCTCGGGCATCGCCGCCCAGGGCGCCATCGCCTTCGAGAACGCCGACCTGGCCCGGAAGATCGAGAAGGAAGCGCTCACCCGCGCCGAGCTGTCGCGGTTCCTCTCGCCGGCGGTCGCCGACATGGTGGTGCGAGGCCAGGTCGAGATTCTGCGGCAAGGCAAGCTGGACGAAGTGAGCGTGCTGTTCGCCGACATTCGCAGCTTCACCACGATGGCCGAGAGCGAGAGCCCGGTCGAGACGGTGTCGATGCTGAACTCGTTCTTCACCGCGGCGGCGGGCGTCATCTTCCGGCACGAGGGAAACCTCGACAAGTTCATCGGCGACTGCGTGATGGCGGTGTGGGGCCCGCCGTCGCCGCACCCTGACGACCCGACCCGGGCGTTGAGGGCCGCGCTCGAGATGCAGAAAGAGGTGGCGCTGTTGAACGAGCGCCGCGTCGCCGATGGCAAGAAGCCCATCGAGGTGGGCATCGGCGTCAACACCGGTCAGGCGGTCGTCGGCTACATGGGTTCGAGCGACCGGCACGAGTTCACGGCGATCGGCGACTCGGTCAACACCGCCTCGCGGCTGTGCAGCCTGGCCAAGGGCGGCGAGGTCATCGCCGCCGAGGCCACGGTGAAGCGCGCGGGCCCGGGCCTGGCGACCGAGGCGATGTCGATGTCGCAGGTGAAGGGCAAGGAAAAGGGCGTCGCGACTTACAAGGTCGTCGGGTTCAACGAATAGCCGTGGTCGACCTGCGGCAGACGCGGACGCAGGTCTGCCCCAATTGCCAGGTGCCGCACGACATCGGCGTCTACGTCACCGGCCAGAAGCTGAAGTGCCAGTGTGGGATTCACTTCGAAGTGCGCCGCACCGACGTTTCGATGATCGGCCGGCCCGCGCCCGGAATTACGCTGGCGGGCCGGAAGGCCGAGGCGGCCTCCACGCCCGAGCCGCCCGCGAACGGGGCGGCCGTCGCGGCGCCGGCTGCCGAAGCGGCTCAGGTGCCGGTTGCCGGTCCCCTGAATGGCTTAGAGCCGACGGCGCTGTCACCCCGGGTCGGCACTCCGCACGCGAACGTCGGCGGTGCGGCCGTGAAGGCGGAGATCGCCGCGACCGCCCGGGTGACCTTCCCCGGCTACGAGTTGATCGAGCTGGTGGGCCGCGGAGGCATGGGCGAGGTCTGGAAGGCCCACCAGAAGTCGCTGGGCCGCACGGTGGCGATCAAGGTGTTGCCGCCAAAGTTGGCGAAAGACCCTGAGTTCATCGCCCGGTTCGAGAAGGAAGCCACCGCGCTGGGAGCGCTCAACCACCCGCACATCGTCCAGATCATGGACCGGGGCGTTGCCGGCGAGCACTACTTCTTCGTGATGGAGTTCGTCGCCGGGAGGTCGCTGCGCGAAGTGATGAACGCCCGCAGCCTGACGGTGGACCAGGCCCTGCGGCTGGTGGTGCAGATCAGCGAGGCCATCGAATATGCGCACGGCAAGCAGATCATCCACCGCGACCTGAAGCCCGAGAACATTCTCCTCGACGAATCGGGGGCGGTGAAGGTGGCCGACTTCGGCCTGGCCGGCATCGGCGGCCCCGACAGCAAGCACGATCTGACCGCCACCTCGGTGGCGATGGGCACGGTGAACTACATGGCCCCCGAGCAGCGGCGCGACGCCAAGCACGTCGACCACCGCGCCGACCTCTACTCGCTCGGGGTGATGCTGTACGAGCTGGTCACCGGCGAGCTTCCAATCGGGCGGTTCAAGCTGCCATCCCAGAAGTTGCCGGGTGTCGACCCGCGCCTCGACGACGTGGTCGCGCGCACGCTCGAGACCGATCCAGTCGCCCGCTACCAACGGGCTTCCGAGATCGGCGCCGACCTCGCCACGCTCCTGGGCTCGTCCCCGCCCATTCCGACCGGGCCGGCGGTGACCCGCCCCGACCGGTTTCCGGCGCACCCGGCTGCCGAGACGCGCGCGGCGCCCCCTTCGGTGATCGAGAAGGGCTGGAAGGGTGTGAAGGTCGGCCTGATGGTGCTGGGCGGGCTGGTCGTCTTCGCGGCCGTGCTGAGGGCGATTCCCGAGGGCGCCGCGGTGCTGAGCGGCGGCGTCGCGAAACCTCTCGCCGCCGACCCTGAGAAGCGGGGGCCGGAGCCGGCCTCGGGCGACTCGCACGGCCACACGGGCCCCGGCACCTACCCGCCGAACACCGAGGACGAGCTGCGCGCGTCGGCCACCTGGACGGAAGACCCCGGCGGGCAGGCGACCTTCATCGCCAACTTCCAGCCCGGCGACGAAGAGCTGAACGCCCACGCGGGCGCCTGGCTGCTGAAGGACGGCCGCCTCGAGGCGACCCAGGCCGGCAGCCAGACGGGTGACGACGACCACCTGAAGCTGGTGCCGCGCGCGTACCTCGCCCACCGCTACTTCGCGTCGGACGACCTGGTCGCCGAGGTGCAGATGCAGGTGCAACCGCTCGAGGCCGACTACCCGGTGGACCCCGACGCGCAGCGCTTCAGCGAGCTCGCCTTCCGCATCAAAGACGTGCAGGTGTCGGCCTTCGCCATTCCCGACGTCGGCATGCGCCTGGGCTGGCGCTACTTCACCCCGGACGGCGTCGAGCAGGCGGGCAACAGCGCGCGCGATCTCGAGAACCTGGTCGAGGACGAGATGCCCGTGCCCCGGGGGCCCTTCCGGGTGAAGCTGTCCCTTCACAGGAAGAAGAGCTCGGTGGACGTCGAGGCCTTCGTCAACGGTCAGCGCTTCGTTCACAAGACGCTGTTCGGTCTCGAGGGGCAGACGGGCAAGATTGCGCTCGGGTGTCGGAATCTGCACTGCGAGTTCGACGACCTGAAGGTGGTCGGCCGGCCCATGCAGCGCCCGGCGCAGCGAAAGGTCGAATAGTCGCGCTCGGCCTTGCCGGGTGACTCCAGGGGCCTCAGCTTGAGGTCGCTATGGAGCTTCGACTGGCGCTTGCGCCGCTGTACCTGGCGGCGATATTCGGCCTCGCGGTGGCGGCGATCGCGTGGCGAACGCGCTCGCTCCCGCGCTGGCCGGGCGCCGCGGCGGCCTGCGCGGCCGTCGCGATGACCTGGGCGGTGTCGGAACCGGGCCAGGGGCCGGGCGCCTGGCTGTCGGGGAAGGCGGCGACCATGGTGGTTGGGCTCGCGTTGGCAGCAGCGGCGGCAGCTCTCGCGGCGCTCGGAAACCGACAGAGGCGGTGCGCTGAGCTGATGCTCTCGACCGCTCCGGTGCCCATCGACGAAGGGGCGCGAGAAGCGCGGCAGGCCCGGCGCCCGCGGCCGGGGCTGTACCGGGGCCGGCTGGCCACGGCCGAACCGGTGTCGTCGCCCGGGGGCGTGGTGAGCGCGTTCTACGAGGCTGAAGTGCGGCGGAAGACCGGGGACGGCACGCGAGGGTCGCTCCTCACGCGAGATCGCTCGAGCGCGCCCGACGTCGCGCTGCGGGGAGAGCGCGTCGAAGTCGCCGTGGACCTGGGCCGGAGCGAGCTTCTGGGCCCGGTGCGGCCGCGCGAGTGCCGCGTGACGCCGGTGGACGGCCTGGCGTTGCTCCGCCAGGCGGAGAGGGGCGAACCCCCGGCCGACGCGGTCTCTCTCGAGCGGGTGGGCAAGGTGGGGGCGCGCTGCCTCATCGCCGGCCAGCTCGACCCGGGTCCGGCGGGCCAGCTTCGCCTGCACGCGCCCGCCGGCAGCCCCGCGCTCGTGGTGCTCGAGGGCGACGGCCTGGCCTACGGGCGTTCATTCCGGTGGAAGGCCTGGGCGCTGTTCGCCGCGTCGGCGGCAGTGTGCGCCGCCAGCGCCGCGTGCCTGGCGGCGTGAGTCGCGTCAGCGCGGTTCGGCCAGCCCATAGTCGCGCAGCTTTCGGGCCAGGGTATTCCGCCCGATGCCGAGGGCCTTCGCGGCGGCGGTGCGGTTGCCCTTGACGGCTTCTAGGACGGAGAGGACGTGCGCGCGCTCGACCTCGGCCAGGGTGCCGTGAGGGCCCGGGGCCAAAGGCTGCGCCACCAAGGGCGACTCGGCCCGGGCACCGGGTTCGTGGGACGGTAGCGGCAGGTGCTCGGAGAGAATCTCGCCTTCGCACAGCACCACCGCGCTCTCCATGCAGTTCTCGAGCTCGCGGACGTTGCCCGGCCAGCGGTAGCCCGTCAAGCGACCCAGGGCGGGCGCGGACAGCTTCGGCACCGGGTCGACGCGGTGCTTCTTCGCCGCGGCGGCGACGAAGTGGCGCGCCAGCCGCTCGAGATCGTCGGCCCCCCGGTCGCGCAGCGGGGGGAGCAGCAGCTCGACCACCTTGATGCGGTAGTAGAGGTCTTCCCGGAACTTGCCCTCGGCCACCATGCGCGCCAGGTCTCGATTGGTCGCCGCGACGATGCGGACGTCGACCGAGACCGTCTCGTTGCCGCCGACGCGCTCGAGCTCGCGGTCCTGCAGCACGCGCAGCAGCTTGCCCTGCACCGCCAGTGGCAGCTCGCCGATCTCGTCCACGAAGACGGTGCCTCCGTGCGCCGCTTCGAACTTGCCTTCCTGGCGCTGGTCGGCGCCGGTGTAGGCGCCGCGCTCGTGACCGAACAGCTCGTTCTCGATCAAGCTGGCGGGCAGGGCGGCGCAGTCCACCTTCACGAACGGCAGCGCCCTTCGCCGCGAGTTCACGTGCAGAGCACGGGCGAACAGCTCTTTGCCGGTGCCGCTCTCGCCGCAGATGAGGACGGTCGCGTCGGTGCCGGCCGCCTTCTGCACCACCCTGTAGATGGCGCGCATCGGCGCCGAGTCGCCGATCACCTTGTTGAAGAAGTAGCCGACGGGAGATTGCGGCTGCTCGCGGGCGCGCTGCAGTTCCTGGAACAGGCTGGTGGCCTGTAGCGCGGTGCTGATCTCGTCCGCCAACTCGGATAGGCGCGCCTGGTCGGCCTCGTCGAAGCGGCCCTCGCCGCGACGGTTCAGCACCTGGAGCACCCCGTAGACGAGCCCTTGGCGGTCGCGCAGCGGCACCGCGAGGAGCGAGGTGGTGCGGTAGCCGGTGAGCTTGTCGATCTCGGGGTTGAAGCGGCGCTCGCCCTTGGGGTCGGGAACGTTCACCGCTTCGCCGCTCACCGCCACGTGACCGGCGACGCCCTGGCCGAGCTTCAGGCGAATCTGCTTCAGCTCGGGCAGGTGCGCCGCGCGGCTGAAGAGCTCTCCCTTTGCCGGGTCGACCAGGTACAGGGTGCCCCGATCGGCCTGCATCGAGGCGGCCACCCGGTCGACCAGAGTCTGGAGGAACTCGTCGAGGTTGACCTCGCGCCCGACCAGCCCGCCGACGGACAGGAGCACCCGCGAGGCGTCTCTGGCCTTTTCAGTCATTCCGGGAAGGGGCGGCATGAAGAACGCCGGGCCCGCCTTATAGCAGCTGAGGTCACGCACAGCGGGCCGAGATCTCGCCGAAGAAGACGCGCTTGCCCTCGCGCGCCGGTTCGGTCGGAGCGAAGTAGCTGCGGGCCTCTTCGGCCATCAGCTCGACCTGGTCGTCGTTGTGCGCCGGATCGTGGTGGAAGAGGAACAGCCGCCGGGCCTGGGCGGCGAAGGCGATCTTCGCCGCGTCCACCATGGTCGAGTGGCCCCAACCCTTCTTCGACGGGCCCTTGCCGCCCGCGTACTCGTCGGGGGTGTACTGCGCGTCGAGGCAGACGGCGTCGGCCCCGTCCATCGCCGCGGCGATCGACGGCGTCAGGGTGGCGAGCGACAGCTCGACGTCGGTCATGTAGACGAAGCGCCTGCCGCCCGCCTCGACGCGGTAGCCCAGGCACCCGTTGGGGTGCGGCACCGAGAAGGGCAGCACGTTGAAGGGGCCCACCTCGAACGGCTGGTCGGCGACGACCGGGCCGAAGGACAGCTTCGCGCGCATGGCGGCGAGCGGCACCGGGAAGTTGGGTGCTTCCATCTGGCGGGACAGCACCCGCCGAAGCTCGCCCTCGCCGCCGCCACCGAGCAGCGTCAGCTCGCTGGCGGGGTGGTAGGCCGGGCTGAAGAACGGGAAGCCCTGAACGTGATCCCAATGCAGGTGCGAGAAGAGCAACGTCGCCCGGACGGGCGCCTCGGCGCGGAGCAGCTCATCGCCCAGCCCGCGGATGCCCGTGCCGGCGTCGAGGATCAACCGGTGGCCCTGGTGGATAACTTCCACGCATGAGGTGTTGCCGCCGATGCGCGCGACTTGCGAGCCCGATGCCGCGACGCTGCCTCGAACTCCCCAGAATCGGACTTCCATGGCGTTCCTCCTGACCCGGCTGTCGCGGTCAAAGAGGGGTAGAGCAAGCGCGCTGCCACGGGTAAGGCCCCGGAACCTGAGAGGTCGGCCACTGTGGGATGGGCCGAGCTGGTGCGGCGGGGTGATCGGCTACGGCGCGCCCGTCAGTCCTTCCAGAGCATCTTCCAGGGGTGCTTTCGCAGGTCGCTGACGAGGCTCTTCAGGTCGTCGTAGAGCTGGGCGTCTTTCAGCGACTTGCCGGCGGTGCCTTCCCCGGCCTCGATGCGGGCGAGAATCCGGTCGCCGCGCTCGGCCAGGGTTTCGAGCCGGTCGCCGGCGGAGGCGTACTTGTCGAGCGCCCTCTTCAGGCGCGCGCCGTCCTCGGCGTTGAAGCCCCCGGAGAGGGCGGCGAGGCCCCCCACCGCCTTGCCCGCTTCGGTCGTCAACCCAGGCAGCGACTGCCGCAGCACCTTGGCGCTCTCGGCAGCGTCGTCGAGCAACCGCGCTCCCTTGCCGCCGGCCTCGAGGTCGGCGCGGGCGAGCTGGGAGAGCGCCCGCAAGTCCTTGGCGGCCAGCGCCAGCTCTTCGGCGATGGCGTGGAAGTCGCCGCGGTTCTCGGACAGCACTCCGTCGACGGTGTGCGACAGGCTGGACACGCCGCTGACCAGCGTCTTCAACGCCTGGGGATCTTCCTCGAGCACCTTGCTCGCCGAGTCGAGGAAGTTGGACAGCCGGTTGGCGACGAGATCGAGGCGCGGCGCGTCGACGCCCCGAATCGGCTTCCCCGGTGGCAGGGCAGCCGCGCGGGCCGACCCCGGGTACACCTCGAGGTAGGCCTCTCCCAGCGGCCCGGTGGTGGCGATGGTGACCGACGCGTCCTCTTTGAGGGCGGCGACGGACGCCGGCTCGATCGACAGGTCCATGCGCACCGGCAGGGGCGAGCCGTCCGCGTCACGGCGATCGGGCGTCAGCACGATGCGCTCGACGCGGCCGACCGGCACGCCGCCCTGCTTCACCGGCGCCCCCTTCACCACGTTGCCGGTGTGGCTGAACTCCACCGCCAGGGCGGGCGTGCGGCCGAGGTTCAGCTCGCCCATCAGGTACAGGAGCCCCAGGCAGCCGCCGATCGCGGCCAGCAGGAAGGCTCCGACCTTGATCTCCAACCGCCGCTCATCCATCACGCACCTCGACAGGAGGCGAGGCCGCCGACAAGAGCGCCCGCACCTCGGGATCGTCAGACGAAAAAAACCCGTCGCGAGAACCGAACAGCTTCGCCCGCCCGTTCGCCACCAGCAACACCCGGTCGGCCATCGCGCCGAGCGACGCATAATCGTGCGACACGACCAGCGCGCCAAGCCCTTCCCGACGGAGCACGGCGATGGCGCCGTTCACCTGGGCGGTGGCGCCCCGGTCGAGCCCGGTGGTGGGTTCGTCGAGCAAGAGCACCTCGGGCCCCATCACCAACGCGCGGGCGATGGCGGCGCGCTTCTTCAGGCCCGGCCCGACGGCCGGTGGGTAGGCGTGGGCGTGTTCCGCCAGCCCGACCCGGGCCAGGGCGTTTGCGACCTCGGTTCCAGCGCCCGGGTTGCCGCGCTGGCCGGCCAACCCGACGTTCTCGGCGAGCGTCAGCCAGTCGAGCAGCGCCGGCCCTTGGACCAGGTACGGGGCCCGGGCCCGAAGGGCGCGCAGCTGGCGCTCCGGGGCGCGGTGCACGTCGACGCCGAGCAGGTCGACTTCGCCGGCTGAAGGACGCAGCAGGCCCACCGCCAGCCGGCAGAGCACGCTCTTGCCGCTGCCCGACTTGCCCACCACGAAGGTGAGGCCGTCGAGCGGCACCTCGCAGGAAAGCCCGTCGACGATGGGCGCGGCCCCGTCGAAGGCCAGGCGAACGCCGCGGAACGAAAGGGTGGGTGGCGAGCTCATGCCCGGGCGAGGAGGAACAGGACGGCGATGAAGAAGTCGATGACCAGGCACCCGAGCGCCGCGTCCACCACGCCGAGCGTCACCGCGCTGCCCACCGCGGCGGCTCCACCCCGCGCCGAGAGCCCCCGGGCCGACGCCGCCGCGGGGATGAACAGGCCGCACAGCACGGCCTTGCTCGCCCCGCAAGCCACGTCGCCCCAGTCCACGAAGCGGCCGTCCATGTAGCTGAAGCCGTCGGCCCCGTAGGCCAGCGACACGGTCGCGACGGCCGAGGCGGTCGCAGCCACTGTGCCCAACACGCACAGGGCCGGCACCACGACGGCCGACGCCAGCACCCGCGGCGCGACCAGGTCGGCCAGCGGGTCTCCGGCCGACATCTCGAGCGCTTCGACCTGCTCGTTCACCGTCATCGAGGCCAGCTCGGCCGAGGACGAAGCGGCGGCCCGCGCCGCGGCCAGGAGCGAGACGGTGAGCGGGCCGAACTCGCGCACCAGGAGCTCGAAGTAGGCGGGGCCGACGACGGTGATGTTGCCGGTGAAGCGCCGCGCCTGCTGGTGGGCGATGGCCACCATCACCGTGCCGAAGAAGCCGAGGCCCGAGACCACCAGCCACGCCGACCGGTTGCCCATCTCGTAGGCCTGCCTCAGCACCTCGCGAAGCGACACGCCCCGCCGGAAGGACTGGCGCAGCGCGCGGGCGAGCAACAGCCAGGGGGCGCCGATGCCGGCCAGGGCGCTCACGTGAGCAGCGCTCCGAGCAGCGGCGTCAGAATGAAGTCGAGCGCGAAGATGGCGGCCGAGCTCCACACGACGGCGGCGGCGGCGGCGTGGCCGACGGCCCGGGCGCCTCCCTGGGCGCGCAACCCGGCGGTGGTCGAGATGAGCGCGATGGTGAGCCCGAAGCAGAAGGACTTGATCACTCCCGCGGCCAGGTCGCCGAAGCCGAGAAGCTGTTCGAAGCTCTCGAAGAAGACCCGGACCGGAAGGCCCAGGGTGAAGAAGGCGGCCGCCGCTTCCCACAGCACCGCCAGGGCGAAGGTGACGGTCGCCAGCCCCGCCACCGACAGCGAGGTGGCGACGACGCGCGGGGCGACGAGGAGCGCGAACGGGTCTAACGAGATGCCGCGAAGGCCGTCGAGCTGGCCGCCGACGTTGAGCGAAGCCAGCTCGGCCGCGTTTCGGCCCCCGACGCGCGCGGCCATCATCAGGCCGAGCAGCAGCGGGCCGAACTCCCACACCACCGAGAACCCCGCGGCCCAACCCAGATAGTTGCGGGCTCCGAAGCGCTGCACGTAGAGGCTGGTCTGCAGCACCACCGTCGCGCCGATGAGGGTGGCGATCACCCCGGACAGCGGCAGCGACCGGTAACCGAATAGCACCAGGCCGCGAACCAACTCGCGCCGGTCGAGGCTTCGAAGCTGCAGGATTGTCCGGCCCAGCACCATCGCCAGAGCGCCCGACGCCTGGGCGGCCTCGAGGGCGGTGGCGCCGGCCCAGGCCGGAATGGCCGACGCGCGCACCTAGGCGGCCCCCCGCTCGAGCACGCGGGCATCGGGTGGGCCGTCGTAGGTGACGCGCCCGCGCTCGACCCAGACCCAGCGGCGCAAGGCCAGGCCCGGGGGCGGTTCGGTCGCGCAAACCACCAGCGTGCGACCTCGCGAGACCTCGAGCAGCAGCCGGGCGACCCCGAGGCCGGTGTGCGGGTCGAGCCCTGCCAGCGGATCATCCGCGAGGAGCACCGAGGGGCGCGCGACGATCGCCCGGGCGATGCCGGCGCGGCGACGCATGCCCCCGGACAGCCGTTCGGGAAAGCGGTCGGCCGCGTCGGCCAGTCCCACTTCCCCGAGCACATCGCGCGCGCGTGTGAGGGCCTCGGCGCGGGGGACTCCGCGGTTGGTCAGCGGCAGCAGCACGTTTCCGAGGACGGGCAGCGAGTCGAAGAGCGCGTCGGTCTGGAACACCATGCCGAAGCCGGCCTGCCGCGCGCGTCGGTCGTCGGGACGAAGGGCGTAGACGTCGTCGCCGTCCCACCGGACAGCCCCGGCCGTCGGCCGGCACAGCCCCGCCAGCGCCTTGAGCAGCGTCGTCTTGCCCGACGCGGCGTTGCCCAGCACCAGCAGGTGGTCGCCCGCCGGAATGGCGAGGTCGACCTCGTCGAGGGCGGCGGTGGGCCCGAAGCGGAGGTCGAGCTTCTCGGTGCGGAGGTTCAACGACGGGCAACTTACCTGGCTTGAAAGGGGCAGGCGAGGGCGGTACGACGACGGACAGAGTGCCAAATCCGTTCAGCCCGAGCGAATTCGAGGGCGTCGCCTCGTCGTCTCCGCTCCGTTTTTCATCGGGCGGTCACCGCGCGGAGAAGCGCCCCGGAGTCTTCTCGGTCGTGGCGCTAGGACTGATGTCGGGCTGTCTCCACTTCACGCCCGAGCGGCGCATCGACACGGCCGTCGCGTCGGCGGCCTCGGCCGCGCCTCCCGAGCTACCCGCGCCAGCGACCCGCCCTGGCAAGCCTGCCTTGGCCACCCTCGCCCCGCCCGCCGGAAAGACGCTGTCGCTCGCCGCGCTGGTGGACTTCGCGCTTCGGAAGAGCCCCCTGACGCGAGCGGCCTGGTACGACGCCCGCGCCGCCGCGGCGCAGGTCGGTTCGCGGGAAGCCGCCTACTACCCGGTCGTCGAGGTCGACGGCCAGGTTCAGTTCCAGCACCAGACGGCCTTCGGCGGGAAAGTGGTTTCTGACTCGGCGAACTGGGGCCCGGCGGCGACCCTGTCGTACCTGGTGCTCGATCTGGGCGGGCGCGCCGCCGACGTGGACGAGGCCCGCGCCCAGCTCGCGGTGGCCAACTTCACCCACGGGGCGGCGCTTCAGGATCTGGTGCTGAAGGTCGAGCAGGCCTACTACCAGCTCTTGGCAGCCAAAGCGCTGCGCGAGGCCACGGCGTCCAACCTGCGCGAGGCCGAGACGGCTCTGGAGGCCGCGGTCGGGCGCCAGCGCGCGGGAGTGGCGACCCTCGCGGACGTGCTGCAGGCGAAGACGGCGGCGTCGCAGGCGCGTCTGACGCTTCGGGCTGCCGAAGGGTTGGCCGAGACGGCGAAGGGAGTGCTGTCGGCGGCGCTCGGGCTGCCGGCGACCTTCGAGCTGGAGGTCGGCGAGCTGCCGGCGACCGTGGCGGTGCGCGACCTGGACAAGTCGGTCGAGTCGCTGGTGGCCGAGGCCGAGCGCCAGCGGCCCGAGCTGGCGGCGGCGCGGGGCCAGGTGGCGCGCGCCGAGGCGCACACCCGCTCGGTGTGGTCGGCCGGGCTGCCGAACCTCTTGTTCGCGGGCTCGGCCAACCGGCAGCTCTACCTGAACCCGTCGACGACGGCATACGGCGACAACTACGGCGCCCAGCTCTTGCTCCGCGTGCCGGTGTTCGACGGCTTTCGAGACACGTACAACAACCGGCAGTCCGAGGAAGCGGTCCAGGCCGCTCTGGCGCGGGTCGAGGCGACCGAGCAGCAGGTGGTTCTCCAGGTGTGGACGAGCTACCAGGCGCTGCGCACGGCGACGCAACGGGTGGGAGTCGCGCGCGACCTGCTCGACAGCGCCAAGGCGTCGGCCGACGTCGCCACCGGGCGCTACGAGGCGGGCGCCGGCACGCTGGTCGACCTGCTCATCGCGCAGGCGGCACTGTCGTCGGCGCGGGCTCAAGAAGTTCAGTCGAGAGCCGACTACTTGGTGGCGCTGGCCGAGCTGGCGCACGACACCGGGGCCCTGGGGCCCAGAAGCGTCGGCCGAGCGGCGCAAGGAGAGGCAACTCCGTGAGGACCGCTTTCGCCCTCTGTACTGCCCTGGCGAAGCCACACTTCAGTTCAGCCCGAGCGGTGTCGAGGGCCACTCGAACGCGCGTCTCCGCGTTCGGGGTGTCCGCGTACCTGCCGGTGGCCCTGGCCCTCTTCGGCGCCGCCTGCGCCAAGCCCGACCAGGCTTCCGGCCCCCGTCCTCCTCCGGCCGCGCCGGTGCAGGTCGGCGCCGTGGTGCAGAAGGCGATGCCCGAAAAGCTGGCCGCGGTGGGGAGTGTCACGCCCATCAGCACGGTCGCGGTGCGCCCTCAGGTGGCCGGCATCATCGAAAGGGTCGGCTTTCGCGAGGGTAGCCCGGTGAAGCGCAACCAGGTGCTCTTCGAGATCGACGCACGCCCGGCCGAAGCCGCGGTCGCCGCCGCCGAGTCGGCCCTGGCCCGCGACAGGGTGCAGGCCGCGCACGCCCGCGCCGACTTGAAGCGGAACGCCGAGCTGGTCGAGAAGCAGTACGTCACCCAGCAGCAGTTCGACGCGGCCAAGGCCACCTACGAGGCCCTCGAGGCAACGGTGAAGGTGGACGACGCGGCGCTATTGAAGGCGCGGCTCGACCTCGCCTACTGCACCATCCGCTCACCGGTGGACGGCCGCACCGGCGCGGTGCAGGTGCAGGTCGGCAACCTGTCGCAGCCTGGCTCCGCTGCGCCGCTCGTGACGATCACCCAGACCAAGCCGATCTACGTGTCCTTCTCGGTCCCCGAGAGTTCGCTGGCCCGGGTGCGCGCGGCCGGCGACTCGGTGAAGGTGACGGCTCAGACCCCGGGCGACGCCACGCCGCGCGAGGGCAAGGTCACCTTCGTCGACAACGCGGTTAACCCGCAGACCGGGACGATTCTGCTCAAGGCCACCTTCGCGAACGACGACGAGGCTCTCTGGCCCGGGCAGTTCGTCAACGTGACCGCGGTGCTGGGAATGCGGTCGGACGCGGTGGTCGCCCCTGCCACGGCCGTGCAGCGCAGTCAGCAGGGAGCGTTCGTCTACGTGCTGAAGGCTGACGACACCGCCGAGCTTCGCCCAGTCGTCGTCGGGCCGGCCGACGCGGCCGAGGCGATCATCCTTCAGGGCCTGCGCCCGGGCGAGACCGTCATCACCGAGGGACAGTTGAAGGTGATTCCAGGGGCGAAGGTGCAGGTGAAGAACTCGCGGGGGCCGGCGGGGACATGAGCCCGTCCGAGATCTTCATCAAGCGGCCGGTGATGACCACCCTGGTCATGCTGGCCTTGTTGCTGTTCGGCTTGCTCGCGTACCGGTCGCTGCCGGTCAGTGACTTGCCGAGCGTCGACTTCCCCACCATTCAGGTTTCGGCGAGCCTGCCCGGCGCGAGCCCCGACACGATGGCGGCCTCGGTCGCCACGCCGCTCGAGCGGCAGTTCACCACCATCGCCGGGCTCGACTCGATGACATCGACGAGCGCTCTGGGCACTACGCAGATCACCCTCCAGTTCGACCTCGCGCGGCCGCTCGACGCCGCGGCGCAGGACGTGCAGGCGGCGATCGCCACGGCGTCGAAGGGGCTGCCGCAGAACATGCCGTCGCCGCCCAGCTTTCAGAAGGTGAACCCGGCCGACCAGCCTATCCTCTATATCGCGCTGACCTCGCCCACGCTGCCGCTGTCGGCCCTCGACGAGTACGGCGAGACGATGCTGGCGCAGCGCATCTCGACGCTCGAAGGCGTGGCGCAAGTGCAGGTTCTCGGCGCGCAGAAGTACGCGGTGCGCATTCAGGTCAGCCCCGACGCGTTGGCCAGCCGGGGCATCGGCGTCGACGAAGTTGCCAATGCCGTCCGCAGCGGCAACGCCAACCTGCCGACCGGCACGCTCGTTGGCCCGAACAAGGCGTACACCGTGCGCGCCAACGGCCAGCTCGACGAGGCCAAGGAGTTCGGCGGGCTTGTCGTGGCCTTCCGCGACGGCGCGCCGGTGCGGCTGGACGAGGTCGCTCACGTCTGGGACAGCGTCGAGAACGACAAGACCGCGGCCTGGTTCATCAAGCAGCGCACGGTGATGCTGGCCGTGCAGCGCCAGCCCGGCACCAACACGGTGAAGATCGCCGACGCGGTCAAGGGGCTGTTGCCGGTCATCCAGGCGCAGCTCCCCGCGTCGGTCGAGCTGAAGCTGTTGTTCGACCGGTCGATCACGATTCGCAATTCGGTCAACGACGTGCAGTTCACCTTATTGCTCACGCTGGTGCTGGTGGTGCTGGTCATCTTCCTCTTCCTGCGCAAGGTGTCGGCGACCCTCATCCCCAGCCTGGCGCTGCCGATGTCGATTCTCGGCACCTTCGCCGGGATGTCGCTGCTGGGCTACAGCCTCGACAACCTGTCGCTGATGGCGCTGACGCTGAGCGTGGGCTTCGTGGTCGACGACGCCATCGTGATGCTCGAGAACATCGTCCGCCACATCGAGGCGGGCATGGATGTGCGCGAGGCGGCGTTTCAGGGCGCTCGCGAGGTCGGCTTCACCATCGTGTCGATGACCTTGTCGCTGGCGGCGGTGTTCCTGCCTGTGCTCTTCATGGGCGGCCTGGTCGGCCGGCTGTTCCGCGAGTTCGCGGTCACCATCGGCCTGGCGATTCTCATCTCGGGCTTCGTATCACTGAGCCTGACGCCGATGCTGTGCAGCCGCTTCCTGCGCCCGCATTCGTCGGCGCCGCCCGGCCGCTTCTACCAGCTCATCGAGCGCGGCTTCGACGCGGCCTTGAAGGTGTACGGGGGCGGGCTTCGGGCCTGCTTGCGCCACCCGCGGCGGGTGCTGGCCTTCTCGCTGGCGGTGCTGGTGGCGATGGTGCCGCTGTACGGGGCAATTCCGAAGGGCTTCCTACCCAACGAGGACTCCGGCCAGCTTCAGATGTTCACCGAGGCGGCCGAGGGAGTGTCCTTCGGCGAGATGGTGCGGCTGCAGCAGAAGGCGATGGACATCGTGGCGGCCGACCCGAACGTGGACGCCTTCCTCTCGAGCGCTGGCGCCCGCGGAATCACCGGCTCGAACTCGGGCATCATCTTCATGCGCCTGAAGCCCCGCAACCAGCGGGTCTCGGCCGAGCAGGTCATCGAAGAGCTGAGGCCCAAGCTGGCGCCGCTCGTCGGGTTGCGCGTCTTCATGCAGGTGCCGCCTCCGATTCGCATCGGCGGGCAGCCGACCAAGGCGCAGTACCAGCTAACCCTCCAGGACGCCGACACCGACGAGCTCTTCAAGTACGCGCCCATCCTCCAGGAGAAGATGCGGGGGGTTCCGGGAATCGTCGACCTCACCAGCGACCTGTTGATCAAGAACCCGCAGGTGGACGTGCTCATCGACCGGGACAAGGCGTCGGCGCTGGGCGTCACCGCGACGGCCATCGAGGACGCGCTCTACACCGCCTACGGCTCGCGCCAGATCTCCACCATCTACGCGCCCACCAACTCGTACCAGGTGATCATCGAGGTGGGGCCCGACTTCCAGACGAGCCCGGCCGCGATCTCAAAGCTCTACGTGCGCGCCGCCGCGGGGCAGTTGGTGCCGCTCGAGGCCGTCGCTCGGCTGGGGCAGAGCGTCGGGCCGCTGTCGATCGCGCACGCCGGGCAACTGCCCTCGGTGACGGTGTCCTTCAACCTGAAGCCCGGCTTCGCGCTGGGCAACGCCGTCACCGCGGTCGACGAGCTGGCGCGCCAGACGCTGCCGCCGACGATCTCGACCCGCTTCCAGGGGTCGGCCCAGGCTTTCCAGTCGTCGTTGCAGGGCCTGGGGCTGCTGTTGCTGATGGCGGTGCTGGTCATCTACGGCGTGCTGGGAATCCTGTACGAGAGCTTCATCCACCCGATCACGATTCTGTCGGCGCTGCCCTTCGCCGGCTTCGGGGCGTTGGTGACGCTCTTCCTGTTCCGCACCGAGCTGTCGATCTACGCCTTCGTCGGCATCATCATGCTCGTCGGCCTGGTGAAGAAGAACGGCATCATGATGGTCGACTTCGCGCTCGAGGCGCAGCGGACCGGGGCGTCGGCGCGCGACGCCATCACCCAGGCCTGCCTGGTTCGCTTCCGCCCCATCATGATGACGACGATGGCGGCCCTGATGGGGACGCTGCCGATCGCCGCCGGCTTTGGCGCCGGGGCCGAGTCGCGG
>JAHFDQ010000709.1 GCA_023248915.1 Archangiaceae bacterium
CGCGAAGGAAAAGCTGCCCTCGGTCCACGCCAAGAGCCGGAACAGGGCCTTCTCACCCTCATGGTTGGCCAGCACCGCGTTCACCGGCCGGCCGTCTTGAACGTGAATCTCGCCCTGCTCGCCGGCCCGCTCGAGCTTCAGGCGCCCGCTGCGGCGGTTCATCGCCAGAATCTGCAACAGGTCGGGCGTCGAGAGCTGGTTCAGCGTCCCCTCGAGCTCGCGCGCCTCGCCGTCCAGGTCCTTCGCCGCCTGATTGCGCCGGAAGACGTGCTCGATGCGCGAAAGGACCTCGGCCACGTTGTAGGGCTTGGTGAGGAAGCCGTCGCGAAAGGCCCGGACCTTGTCCGCCTCGTAGCTGGTCGAGGTGAGCACCACGGGAATGTCGCCGGTGCGCGGGTTGGTGCGCAGAATCTGGAGGAACGTCTTGGCCTCGATGAGCTTGCAGGCGTCGTCGAAGAGCGTGAGGTCGGGGTGGCGCAGCACCGAGACCTCCAGGGCCTTCGAGCCGTCGGGGGCGTGGTAGACCTGGTAACCCCGCTGGCGCAGCTCGCGCGACAGCGCCCGGGCGGACTCGACGTCGGGGTCAGCGATGAGGATTTTTCGAATCATGCCGCGCCCTAGTACGGCTGCAGATCGTACTGCTCTTGCAGCTTGGTGATGAGCCCCTCGACCACCGCCGTGTCCGAGGTGTGAAAGCCCCAGGTCGCCCCCTTGCCGCGGCGCTGCACCAGGGCGTACGCCGAACTCTCCGACAGCCATAGCAGGAACTCATGGCGGGCCATGCGCTCGTCCCCTTCGAGCGCGACCGGGGTGAGGGCGACGTGGCTGACCAGGTTTCCCCGGCGGCCGAGGACGTAGGCGCGGAACGAGTGCTCGGGAGGAGCGGCGTCGAGCCCGGCCGCGATCGGCAGCTCGGACCGCACCTTGGGCACGCCCACGTACAACAGGCCGCGCGCCGACGGGTCGCGGCACAGCTCGCGGGCGATCTCGGCCTGCAGCTCGTCGAAGAGCGAGTCGGCCACCCTTCCCCGGCGCGATGGTTCGGCCTGCGCTTCCGCCGGCAGGCGCGGCGACTGGGCCCCGCCGAGCAACAGCTCGACCTCGTCCCAGAACGGCAGCGGGTCGAGCACCAGCTTGCGCTGCAACGACGCGCGGCGTTCGTCCATCCGGCGGCGGCAGCGGTGCACCAGCTCGTCGAAGTCCTCTCCGTCGCGCGGGAAGGTGGCGGCGCCGCCGACCAGCCCGAGAGGCAGCCGCGCCTCCAATTCTTTGACCTCGGCTTCGGCCGCCACCGCCGCCGCGGCGCGCCGGCCGAACATCAGGGCCCCGAAGAAGTCGGTCTCGGGCAACAGCAGGTAGAACTCGTGGTCGCTCGCCTTGGCGATGACATCGGCGTCGCGAATCATCGTGGACAGGGCTCGGATGGCGCCGCGCGCCCCGCGCCGGGCGTCCTGGGCCGACAGGCGCTGCCGAATCAGTGCCAGGTTGTCGATTGAGAAGGTGAGCAGCGAGAACGTCCGGCCGTACCGGCGGGCCTTGTAGATTTCCTTCGAGGCGTAGTCGGTGAAGTACGAGAGGTTGTAGGCCGCGGTGTCGCGGTCGCGCAGCCCCATGCGCTGCAGCGCCAGGTAGCGGCGGCCGTTCGTCACCCCGACGGCGGCGAAGTCGGCGAGCACCCGGGCGCTCTTGACGGCGTCGGGCCCGAACGCGCCCGAGAGCGAATCTGAGAGCTGGGCCAACCCCACCCGCTCGCCCCCGGCCAGGAGCGGTACGTAGAGCACCGGCGGCTTGCTGTCGGGCGGCACCCAGGGCGCCCCCGCGGCCACCCGGTCGGCCATCGCGCCGTGAAGGTCGAACCGGTCGGGCAGCGCCTGCTTGTCGAGCAGCCCCCGGTATGCCCTCAACCTCAAGTCGCCGCGTTCGTCCGCTATCCACAGGGCAGCGCTCTGGGCGTCGCAGATGCCGGCCAGGTCGGCCAGCACCCGTTCCTGAAGCGTCTCCAAATCGGGGTTCGAGAGCAGCTCGAGGCAACGCCGGTGAATCTCGTGCGCGCGCTGGTGCTCGAGGTTCTCGCCGAGCAGGCGGCTGCGTTCCTTGCGCAGGGACACCCGATCGAGGCAGCGGTCCACGGCCAGCGAAAGGTCGGCCTCGCCCACCGGCTTGACGAGGTAGTCGGACACTCCGGCGCGCTTGGCGGTGACCGGAGCCTGCGAGTCCGACCGCCCCGACAGGAGGATGATTTCCTGCTCGGGGTTCTTCTCGCGCAGCCGGGCGATGAGCTGCAGCCCGTCGACTCCGGGCATCACTAGATCGGTAATGACGACGTCGAACGCCTGCCGCGAGGCCTCGTCCAGCGCTGCGGTGGCGTTCTCGGCGCCGATGGCCCGATGGCCGTGCTTGTTCAGGATGTCGGCGACGACTTCCCGGAACAGCGCGTCGTCATCCACTACGAGAATGGGTGCGTGCACGAAGACCTTCGACCCGCCTACGAGAGGCCCCGACGTTACGGGCTGTCGAGCCAGGGGACAACCGCTTCGAACACCCGCTCGGCAGGCCATCGGTCTGCCGCAGATGAAGTCGCGATTGGGGTCTCAATCCGACGTTCTGGTAGAATCTG
>JAHFDQ010000710.1 GCA_023248915.1 Archangiaceae bacterium
GAGAACGTGTACGAGACCGAGCCTCCGGAGAAACTCTTCGCGCTGCTCTGGACAACTTCTCCCGACGAGATCTTCGTGCCCGTGCCGGCGCTCAGCACCGCTGTCGACGACGGGTCGCTGACCGCGACATCCATCCCGCTCTTGACCCCGGGGCCGCCCGAGATCGTCAGCTTGTAGGAACCGGAGGCCCCCGTCGCCAGCGACGTCGGTCCGGCCAACGTCACGGTCGGCGCCGAGCCGCCCGTCGAGTGGCAGTCCATGCACGAGGAACCGCCCAGGCCCGAGTAACCCGCGATGCCGCCGGCCTTGGCGTACGCGGGGCCGGACACCACGCAGCCGACGACAGCCGAGACCCACGCGGCCCTGATGCTCATGAGTTCAAAACCTAGCATTTCCGGGACACGCAAGATGCGTTAGGACTCTTTCGATGCCCAGACCCGCGATTCCCCTGCTCGCGCTCGTCGCCGCCATGACCAGCCTCCCCACCGCCGCGGCCGCTCCCGACTTCGCCGCGGACTGGAAGCGCTGGCACGACCAGCGCGTCGACCGGCTGAAGGGGCCGCGAAGCTGGCTGGCGCTCGTGGGCATCCACTGGCTGGCCGAAGGCGAAAACCGCCTCGACGGGTTGCCTGGCACCTTCACCCTGGCCAAGGGCACTGTCACCCTGGCCGCGTCGGCGCAAGACGGCTACCGGCTGGGAACGGCCGCGATCACCCAGCGCGCGCTCGAGTCCGACGCCGGGGGCAAGGGCGACCTGGTGACGCTGGGCGAGCACCGCGCGCTCACCGTCATCGCGCGAGGCCCCAAGCGGGCGGTGCGGGTGTGGGACGCCGACAACCCCGCGCGCAAGAGCTTCCCCGGCATCGAAGCCTTTCCACCCGACCCGCGCTGGCGCGTCGAGGCCCGCTGGGAAGCCTACGCCGCTCCGAAGCGGGTCGAGACGCCGACCGTCATCGGCATTCCGGCCGAAGAATCGGCGCCCGGGCGGGCCCACTTTTCCTTCGGCGGCCAGGACTTCACGCTCGAACCGACGGCCGAGGACGACGGCCTGTTCTTCGTCTTCAAGGACGCGACCTCGAAGAAAGAGACATACGGCGCCGGCCGGTTCCTCGACGCCGAGGGCCCGAAGGACGGCAAGGTGGTGCTCGACTTCAACCGGGCGGTGAACCCGCCGTGCGCGTACACTGCCTACGCGACCTGCCCGCTCCCGCGGCCCGAGAACGTCTTGCCGGTGCGGGTCGAGGCGGGCGAAAAGCGCCCGGCCGGCCACTGACCTTCAGGGCGAATCAGGCTCGGGCCGTCGCGTTCACCTCGTCCAGCCCAGACGGGTCGTCTTCTGCTGCGTCGTCGCCGTCGTCCGCCCCTCCCGCGGTGCGGCCGCCGACCTCGAACTGCTTCAGCAGCCGCCGGAAGTTCGACCGGTCGACCCCGGCCGCGCGCGCGGCGCTCGAGACGTTGTTGCCGCTGCGCTCGAGCAGCACCGACAGGTAGCGCCGCTCGAAGGCGCGCATCGCCAGCTTCTTCGCCTGGGCGTACGGCAGGTGGGCCAGGCTGAAGACCTCGACCTCGCCGCCCCCCTTGGGCGCGGCCCGCAGCTCGGGCGGCAGGTCGTCGACGCCGACGACTTCGTTCGCGGTCAGCACCACCGCCCGCTCGATGACGTTCTCCAGCTCGCGCACGTTGCCCACCCAGCGATTGCAGGTGAGCGCTTCCATGGCCTTCGGGGCGATGCCGGTCACCTTCTTGTCCGTCTTGCCCGCGTACAGCTTCAGGAAGTGGTGGGCCAACATCGGCACGTCGTCGGGTCGGTCGCGCAGGGGCGGCAGGAGAATCGAGATGACGTTCAGCCGGTAGAAGAGGTCTTCGCGGAACTTGCCGTGTTCCTTGGCGCGGAGCAGGTCGATGTTCGAGGCGGCGATGACGCGCACGTCGACCTTGAGGCTCTCGTTCGCGCCGACCCGCTTGACCTCGCCTTCCTGCAGCACGCGCAAGAGCCGTACTTGGGTCGCGGGCGGCACATCGCCGATCTCGTCGAGGAAGATGGTGCCGCCGTCGGCCGCCTCGAAGAGCCCCTTCTTGTTGCCCATGGCTCCGGTAAAGCTGCCCTTCACGTGGCCGAACAGCTCGCTCTCGAGCAGCGTGTCGGTCAGCGCCGAACAGTTGACCGCCACGAAGGGCTTGTCCTTGCGCGGGCTGTTGTAGTGGATGGCGCGGGCCACCAATTCCTTGCCGGTGCCGCTCTCGCCCTGAATGAGCACCGTCGCCCCGGAGTGCGACACCGTCTCGACCAGCTTGAAGACGGCCCTCATCTGCGCCGACTGGCCGATCAGGTCTTCGAACTGGTCGCGCGCCGAGAGCGCCTCTTCCAGCACCCGGGTGCGGTCCTTCAGGGCCTTGCGCTCGGCCGCCTTGGCCACGGTGAGCGACAGCTCGTCGATGTTGTCGAAGGGCTTGGTCAGGTAGTCGTAGGCGCCGGACTTGAGCGCCTGGACGGCCATCTCGACGGTGGCGAAGGCGGTCATCATGATGACCTCGACGTCGGGCCGGGCCTGCTTGAAGGCGCGCAACAGGTCCAACCCCGAGAGGTTCGGCATCTTGATGTCGAGCACCGCCACGT
>JAHFDQ010000711.1 GCA_023248915.1 Archangiaceae bacterium
TTTTCGACCTGGACCGGACGCTCTTGGCGGCCAACTCTGCCACGCTCTGGGTTCGCCGCGAGCTGGCGCTGGGAAACCTGCGCAGGCGCCAGGGGGTACAGGCGGCCGTCTGGCTGGGGTTGTACCAGCTCGGCCTGGGTGGAATGGACGTGCTGGTGGCGCGGGCGATCGCGACCCTGGCCGGCACCCGCGAGGCCGACGTGCGCGAGCGTACCCGCGCCTTCTACCGGGAACAGGTGAGCGCCCTGTACCGGCCGGGAGGCCTCGCGGCTCTCGAGCGGCACCGGGGCGCCGGAGACCGGGTGGTGCTGTTGACTTCGTCGTCGCAGTACTTGTCCGAGTGCGTGGCACAAGAGCTGCGGCTGGACGACATTCTCTGCAACCGCTTCGAGGTGGACGCGGCGGGGCGCCACACCGGCCGCGCGCTCGGAGCGCTGTGCTACGGCGAGGGCAAGCTGGCCTACGCGCGCGCCTACGCCGCCGGCGCGAAGGCCGACCTGGGCGCGTGCGCTTTCTACACCGACTCTTACTCGGACCTCGCCCTGCTCGAGCAGGTGGGCCGGCCTGTCGCGGTAAACCCGGACCTGCGCCTGAAGCGCCGGGCCGCTCGCCACGGGTGGGAGACCGTCGATTGGGGCAGTCCGGGCTGAGCGGGCGCGCCCGACGGGTCAGCCCGCGGCCGGGGAGGACCGGGAACCGGTTTCGGTGGCGACCGGTTCCAGCGCCGCACCCGGTTGCGCCTCGTCAGGTCAGCCCGCGGCCAGGGCGGTGCTCGCGCCCCGTTCGGTGGCGACCGCTTCCAGCACCGCGACCGGGTCGTCGCAGCCCTCGCCCTTCACGAGGCGATCGCCCAACGCCTTCGCGGCCTCGCGATACGCCGAGCCGGCGAGCACCTGCTGAACCGCGGCGCGGATGCGGTCCGCCGGGGCCTGGGCCTTTAGACGCACGCCCGCGCCGCGGTGAACGATGCGGGCCGCGGTGTCGGGCTGGTCGCGCCCCATCGGAATGCAGACCAGCGGCACTCCCGCGGACAGGCCCTTCAGGGCGGTTCCGTGCCCGCAGTGGGTGATGAGCAGGCTCGCTTCGCGCAGCACCTCGCCGTGGGGCGCGGACGGGACGACGACCACGTTGTCCGCCGCCCGCACCTCGTCCGGCTTGACCGCCGGGCCGAGCGTCACGAGCGCGCGCACCGGCAGCGCCGAGAGCGCCTCGACCACCCGGTTCAAGAGCGGGACCTGGTCCTGAAACGTCGATGACAACCCGACCAGGACGAGCGGCCGCGAATCGCCCCGCGGCCAGGGCGACTGCCAGGGGGCCGACCAGGTCGGGTCGTCGAGCTGTGCCCCCACCCACCGCACGTGGGAAGGCACGGCCGGAGAGGTGAAGTCGAAGACCGGGCTGGTGAGCACCAGGACGCGGTTGGCCTTGAGCGTCTGGTCGTAGAGCGAAGCGACTTCCTCGAGGCCGTGCTCGCGGCGCACGGCGTTGAGCGGAGGCAGCGCCTTCGCGAACAGCCGGTTCGAGATGGCGCGCATGGCCGCGTCGCGAAGGCGCCCGAGTGGCCCCGTCGCCGGCATGAACCCCAGGCCGAAGGGGGGAATGCCCGGGGTGGGAATCGTGTAGACGTTCGGGATGAGCGCGACGCCCGGCAGCCCGAGCTTCTCGGCCGCGACCAGAGCCGCCGGCAGCATGTGGTCAGCCAGCACCACGTCGGCGGGGTGCGACTTCAGCTCTCGGAGCGTGTCGTTCAGCCACCGCGGAATCGGGGTGGCGAGGAATTCGCGCAGCATCTCGTCGAAGTACTTCAGCTTGTTGGTGAAGGCGTAGTCCCGGAGGATGTCCGCGCTGCGATCTCGCGAGGTGCGGTGCGGCGCGCTCGTCCAGGGCCCGAAGGTGGCGCCGGCGGCGGCGACCTCGGGCTCGAGCGTCGGGTCGCCCAGCACGTGCACGGAATGGCCCCGCGCGATCAACTTGCGGGCGATGGAAAGCTCGGGCGGCACCACGCCTCCGCCGTCCCAGGTGACCAACAGGTAGCGACGCTTCACGTTCATGGAATTCCTCCTTCGGACTTCGACCACCGGGCCAGAAGTGACGCGAGCGCCTCGCGCATGGCCGCCGTCGCGTCGGCGCGGGTGGCGCCCAGGCGCTGCCGCCAAGACCACCACACGTACAGCTCGGTCGCGCCGAAGAGGGCGAGCAGCCGGCGGCTGCGCTCGGGGCCGTTCTTCCGGGGCAGGTGTTCCGCGAACACGGTCGCCAGCCAGTCGAGGTGGCTCTGCCGCGCCACGTTCGCGCTGTCCAGAAGGCGCTCGAACCGGTCCTCGAGCGCGATGCGCCGGATCACGAGGTCGCCGAACCGCTCGTAGCGATCGGCGAGCACGGCGACGGCGCCTTCAAGGTCTCCTGGGTCGACCGCGCGGCGCGCCGTTTCTCGCGACGCACTCCAGCGCGAGGCCGCCAGCACCAGCCCTTCCTTGGTGCCGAACTGCCGAACGACGGTCTTCAGCGAGACCCCGGCGCCGTCGGCGATCGCCTGGAGCGTGATGTCCTCGAAGGACGCCTTCAGGAAGAGCTGGGAGGTCGCGGCGAAAATCCGTTCGCGGCGACCCGCCGTC
>JAHFDQ010000712.1 GCA_023248915.1 Archangiaceae bacterium
ACACCAGGGCCCGAGGCCGACGGCGGCGGACTGGGACCGGGCGACGAACCGGGCGGTTGCGGCTGCGCGACGGGTTCGGCCGATCTCGCCGGAGCCCTGGGGCTCGCCCTCGCGATGGCGACACGCCTCTTCCGGCGGCGGTGGGCGACGCGCGCCCGGAAGTAGCCCTACCAACCCAAAGATTACGGGGGCGACCTGAGAAGCTCTCGCTGGCCCGGCCATGCAAGGGCCCGGGCACGGTGGCCGCTCAGTTCGAATTCGCGAACACCTTCGGGACATGGCTTAATCGTTGTACTGGTATTTCAGTCATGAATCGTCTTTCTTGAGGGAATGGCCGGGGGGACCCGTGACGGAAGACCAAAAGAAGGTCGCACTGGCGGCGCTGATCGTCCTCATTCTTGCGATTGGTGGATGGAGAACCTTCTCGGCGGTCCGCGACTCCAGGTCTGGCGCTGACCACGCGATGACCCCGGCGGATTGGGTCGCGATGATGAAGGTCGAAGTCGTCGGTCGGGTGCCTGACGGAGTCACCTATTTCCAACAGAACCAATGGCCGCGCGAACCAGCGCTTCCCCATTTGACGCTGGCACACTTCCGACAGCCGCTGTGGGTACACCAAGCCAAGGAGTTTCAGGACTCGAAGAACCAAACACCGGCGCCCGTATTCAATGCGATCGGGCAAATGCGCGGCAACGCGAGCACCATCGACGGCGTCGAGGAAAGTGACCGCGGGGAAGGTTTTGCCGACCTTCTCGTCACCGCTTATCTGGTCTACATCGAACGCCCCGCAGATCCGATTGCAAAGCGAATCGGGACTCGCGCCTGCGTCGTCCGAGACGTGTTTCCGGGTTCCGCGGCAGAGAAATGCGGGCTCAGGGCAGGCGACGTTCTGGTTGACGTCGACCACGCCGGACTCGATGTCCAGGCCAGAGCGACCGAGGATCCGTGCACGCTGTATATGCATACGACGCTTCACGTTCGCCCCGAGGTTCCGGAAATCGTGACCGTGGCCCGCGGTTCCGAGCTGGTCGACGTCACAATGGTCAAATCGGGCGAGAAGTTCGGGTACACCGCTTTCCCATGCCCGGTGTTGACCCCCGACCAGATGAGTCAGCTCAAGCCCAAGGGCCGCTAGCGATGTCCCGACTGCCCCCCTAATCGGCTCGCGGAATCCGGGTGAGGACACGGTGAGACAGGCGGCGGTCGTTACGGTCTTCATCCCTTTCATCCTCGCGTGCGTCGCAGTTTCCATCTACGGGGCCCAAGAAGAGGTCGGCCTCCGTGGGGTGTTGGCGCTTCACGCGAATGGCACGAGAGTCTTCGCCGGCGTGGCCAATTCTGTATTCGTCCTCGACGAAAGCGGGCGCCTCGAAGGAAAGCTGGAAGAAGCACCGGGAACCGAATGGCGGTTCGAGGAAGTCTCGAACATCACCACCGGGCCAGACGGAACCGTCTACGTCTCGGACATGGGCAGGCACGAGGTCGTCCGGTTTGACGCGGACTTCCATCATGGCCGCGTCGTCCCCATCGGCGGCCCTCTTCCCGCGCTGACGTTCGAAGCCATGCCCCTCGGTCCGAACCTGATCGTGGCCGACACCATCGGCCGGCGCCTGCGCCGGGTCGACCCAACGGGCAAGACGCTAGTCTCGCGCCTCGTGCGCTATCCGAACGGGCTCAGCTCGTTGCGGTCCGCTGGTGCGGGGGAACCGGTGCTCGTGTTCGCCGAGACAGGCGATGTCACGGTGCGGTCGTTCGACGACCAGTTGCGCCCTTTTCCGGTGCGGTCCGTCGAACGCCTCAACGCCTATCTGGCGAAGCAACGCCTGGACGAGACCGTCCCCAAGCGTCCGGCGGCCATCCGAGAGCTGCTCGACCTCTGCACGGGCCCGGGAGGCGCGATAGGGGCGGCGGTCTGCCGGAACCCGAACGGTGATTGCTCGCTCGTCCGGGTGTCCGCGGACGGGAATGCCATCGACATCGTCGCGGACCTCGAGATGGTCGTTTCAGGAGAACCTGACCCTGATTTGATGCTGGTGGGAGAGACGGCCTTCCTGAGCGACGGCCGGGTGCTGCTTGCTTCCCCCCGGCTCACCGGCCTCTTCGCTTTCGCCGGGCCAACCGGACCACCGGCCGCGGGTTTCTGCACCGAGTGCACGGCGGACGAGCTGCTCCGAAGCCCGGTGCGCCTCGAAGCTCTACATCAGGGGGTTACCTGGGCCAACGGCACCCGCGTTACCGCGTTCGGGGACGACACGGTACAGGCGGCGCTGGCAGGCGTCCGGTCAATGCGCGTCTTCTACCGCCGGCTTCAAGACGCCGGCCGCTACGCGACCCTTGGCTCTCTCGGAGCCCTGCTGGTGGCGTTCTTACTCCTCCGACAGGTGGGCGCGACCGCGGAGCAGAGCTTCGCACCCCGCCTTGGTTCCCTTTGGTCGACCGTGCTCCGACCCAACCTGCCTCGGCTGTCCAGCGCCGGGCTCGTCATGGCTTCAAGTCGGGATAACCGCCGATCTTCCGCCGCCAGGCAAGTAGAGAGCGCTGTCGTTGAGCGGGGGGGGGCTCGTGGAAGAGGAACGTGGCGTGACGGGGTGGCAGTCTTCGCCCTC
>JAHFDQ010000280.1:0-7429 GCA_023248915.1 Archangiaceae bacterium
TGCGCCGTGCCGGTCGAGGACAGCTTCACCCGGATGACCTGCGACAAAGCCGAGACGAACACCGACCCGGTCTCGGTGCCGCGCTCGATCAGGTCCATCTCGGCCGCCAGCGAGATTCCGGTGACGGCCGTGCCGGCGGTCACCGCCGAGGGCGTTACCACGAAGGGCGTCACCGAGTTGTTGTTCAGGTTCGAGACCAGGAGCACGTGCTGGCTCGTCGTCGATGAAGGGTGGAACACCAGCCCGAACGGTACCCGGCTGGTGACCGGACGCGCCACCTCGGTCAGCGGGTTGCCCAGCCCGTAGCGAATCAGCTCGTTGCCGAACAGGTAGGTCGAGATGAGGGCCAGCCCACCCGCGGGCGAGACCGCGAAGTCGTTCGGCACGCCGATGTCGGTGTCGAGCGCGTTTACGGCCACCTCGCCGGTGCGGGTCAGCGCCACCAGCTTGCCGAGGGGCGCGGTGGGGCCGTTCCCGAGCGCGACGTAGAGGGTTTCTGAGAGCGCGTGGGCGGCGAGCTTCATCGGGGGGCGGTCGAAGGTGGCGATGGCGGTGGGGGCGTTGAACGCCGACAGGTCCTCGGCCGGCAGGTACCGCCAGAGGGCAGCGGGCTCGGCCGCGGTCGAGCCGCTGGACCCGAGGACGTAGAGGGAGCGGCCGTCGCCGCTCCAGCGAATGTCGTAGGTCGAGCCGTAGGGGAGGGTGAGGGTGGTGAGCGAAGTCACCGGCAACCCCGCGTCGAGGGGCGTGGCCAGCACCGTCACGGTGTAGTCGGTGCCGTTCAGGCAGGCGGTGGCCCGCCCGTGCGGAGCGGCCCGGAGCACGGACGGCCCATGGCCCACCTTCACCCGCACCGGAGCGCCGACGGCGGCCCCCTGATTCCAGGCGACCACCGAGACCTCGTCGTTCTGCGGGGCCGAACCGCCGCCGT
Source organism: Archangiaceae bacterium (assembly GCA_023248915.1). Classification (GTDB taxonomy): domain Bacteria; phylum Myxococcota; class Myxococcia; order Myxococcales; family Myxococcaceae; genus JAHFDQ01. Next base: position 932 of record JAHFDQ010000280.1, read on the forward strand.
CGAGGCCGAGAGAAGGGTGGGCCACCAAGAGCAGCCGAGAGGTGTCGGGAGCGTTACGGGTGTCCAGCGTGAAGGTGTTGAAGGCGGGGCCGTTGGCCAGCGATGGCCGCAGCGTGACCGCGACGTCCTCTGGCGCGTCGGTGAACGAGTCCCAGACCACGGTCCAGGAGCTGGCTGTGGCGAACCACGACAGCGAGCTCACGGGCGAGAAGCTCCCCGAGCCGACGGAGTAGTCCAGGCGCAGCGCGGCGGCTTCCACGGCGTCTGCGGGCCGGTTGAAGCTGAAGGAAAGCTCGATGGGGCCGCGGCGAGGGGCAAGGGGTCCGACGAAGTGCACGTCGAGCGCGGAGGGGCCGGCGTCGGTGGAGTTTCCGGCGTCGTGGCCCGCGTCGTACCCGGCGTCGGTTGGGGCACCGCCGTCGTACCCTGAGTCGGTCGCGCCGCCGCCACCGTCAGCGCCGGGGGACGTTCCGCCGCCGCCTCCTCCACCGCCCGAGCCGGTTCCGCCCCCGCCGCCCCCGGTGCCTGAGTCGGAATCGGCTCCGCCGACCGTCACCACGGGTGGGCCGCAGGCAGACGTGAAGAACCACAACGACACCACGACCAGCGAGCGGGCGGACCTCATCGGCCACCCGGATATCAGACTTTTCCCGTGCGCCGGTACCCCGGCCCCATTGCGTTCACCCCGAGCGCAGCGGAGCGGAGTCGAGCGGCCCTCGACTCCGCTCGGGCTGAACGGATCTGACGAGCGGTCCTCGACTCCCCTCGGGCCGAACGGAAGGGCGGAACGGAGGTCGGCTCTAGCGGAACGCGGGCCTGCCGAGGTACCCGGTCAGCCGGCCCACGCGCCAGGCCGGGTCCTTCGGGTCGCTTCCCAGCGCCGCCAGCCCCGCTCCGTAGACCCCCAGCGTCTTGACGAACTCGGGGTCGGTCTTCAGGCGCAGCTCGAGCGTCGGCTCGGCGTACTCGATGCGCTTCGCCAGCTTCAGCGTCCCGGTGACGCCCACGTCGAGCCCCTTGCCCTTCAGCGTCAACCGCTCGACGGTGCCCGCGCCCTTCTCGAACTTGAGGGCTCCCTCCAGGTCGCCGAGGAGGACCTTCGGCAGGTCGATGGGCGTCGGTTCAGGCCCGTACATTGGAATGGCGATGTTCACGGTGCCGCCGTTCACCTTCAGGTCGTCGAAGGCCAGCCGCACAGATCCGCTCGCCTGCCCCAGGTCGGGCTCGGCCGCCTTGGTCGCCCCCACGGCGACGCGCGGCACGTCGAGGCTGATCTGCCCGCTCGCCTTGCCCTCTAAGTCGACCCCCGAGACCGCCTTCAGGTTTCCCTGGGACAGGTCGAGGCTCGTCCACTCGACGCGCACCTGGGTGCCGCCGAGCACGCCGACCGAACCGTCCACCGAGCCGCCCAGCATCGCGGCGTGAAACGCGAGCCCCGGAGGCAACAGCGCCGGCCGCACCGAGACCGACTTGAAGGTGAAGGGTTCGGGCGCCTTGGCGTCGGCGGCCTGCGCGCGCTTGCTCACCTGGACGTTGGTGGCGGTGATGCCCCTAAAGCCCGGCCCCAGTCCCCCCAGCTTCACGTAGAGCCCGTTCTCCTCGGCCTGGCGCTGAACCGCCGCCGTCAGCGCGTCGTACGGGAAAGTCACGTACAGGCAAACGACGAGCGCGGCGAGCCCGAAGGCGGAGTAGCCGAGGAGAAGCTTCCAGCGGGCAATCTTGTGCTCGGTCGGCATGGGCTCACTGCTTCAGGTGGTAGGTGACGATGGTGACGCGCGCGTTGAGCGTCTGGTTGGTCGCGCGGGGCTCGACGAGCAGGTTCTTCACCTTGACCACCCCCGCTCCCTGCTCGACCGTCGAGAGGAAGTCGACCAGCTTGCCCAGGGTGACGTCGCTCAGGTTCAGCTCGACGCCGCTCTCGATGATCTTCCCGTCGTTCAGCGTGACGTCCGCCCGGGGGTTCATGGTCGGAATGTCGAGCCCCGCCGCGGTGCCCTTGTCGGTCAGGTAGCTGATCAACTGGATGTTCGAGGCCGACAACTGCCGCTCGACCGCCTGGCGCGCCTGCTCGGACTCGCGGTAGCTGGCCGCGAGCGTCTGCACCTCGTTCAGGTCGGTCATCTTGCTGGCGATGCGGCGGCGCGCGTCGCCCGCGGCCGACGAGAACGAGTAGGCCACGATGAAGACGACGAAGACGGCCATCGCCGCGCCCGCGAACCCGACCAGCCGCCGCTCGCGCAGCGTCAGGCGCGAGAACCAGGCCTGCACGTCCGACAGTAGGGCTTTGAGCTTCTCCATGGCGGTCTCTAGCCCTCGGGCGTGTGGCTGTCCGGGCACTCGACCTGAATGTCGAGCCGGAAGTTGACCTTCAGGCCGTCCTTGCTCTTCTCGACCTTGCCTTCGCGCACCTCATGGAAGCAGGGGTAGGTCCTGAGCGCGGTGGTGATCTTGTCCACTTGCTTCGAGCTGTCCGTCTCGCAGCGCACGGTGATGCGCGAGGTGTCGACCTGAATCTGGTCGACCGTCAGCGGAATGTCCGACGGCACCCGCTGCAGGAATTCGGACAGGAGAGTCACCGCCGAGAGCTTGGGAATGGCCGCGGAAGGGCTTTCCTTGCCGCGCAGCATGTTCAGCGCCTTGTCGAAGTTCTTCTCGCAGCTTCCCAACACTCGCTGGGTGGTGTCGCAGAGCAGCGCGTCCACCTGGCGCTCGCGGCGGGCCAGCACCGAGCTCTGGACGATGCCCGAGGCGATGAAGAGGACGAAGAGGATGACCGCGAACGAGGCCATCATTCCCACGCGGTCCTTCAGGTAGTCGAAGTCGCCCTTGAATGCGAGCTCGCCCCGGCGCAGGTTGAAGCGCGAGGCCCGAACTCCCGACGTCTGCGCGCGCAGCGCCAGGGACAGCGCCTGGAAGGCCGCCGGCCGGTCTTCCTCGGGAACCACCAGCGCCTCGGGAGGCAGCGCCAGCGCCTGCGCGGGGATTCCGAGGTCGCGCGTCAGTTGCGCGTCGAGCCCCAGCATCCGCGCGGTGCCGCCGCACAGGTAGACCTTCGAGACCGGTCGGCGCGCGCGGCCCGCGTAGCTCCGCAGGGTGGCGCGCAGGTCGCGCAAGAGGGGCTGCAACCCGCGAACGAAGGCGGCTCCGGCCCGCTCGGCGTCGGGGCCCCGCTCGACCGCCGCGGCCCCCATGGCGCCGTGGGCTTCTTTCCAGGCCGCGGCCTCGTCGAGCGGCACCTTGAACTCGCTGGCCAGCGCGCGGGTCAGGTCCAGCCCGCCGCCCGAGAAGGTGCGGGCCAATTCCACGCCGACCCCGGGGCGCCCGATGGCGACGTTCGTGCGTTCGTGGCCGATGTCGAGAATGGCGACCGCCGACTCGTCGGTGCCGCCGGCGTCGGCGAAGCACGCAGGCGCCGCCAGCAGCAGGTTCTGGTAGGCGAACCCGGGGTGGGTGACGATGCGCGGGTCGAGCTTCAATTCCTGCAGCATGGCGAGCAGCGCGCGCAGCTCGTCTTTGCGCACCACGCCGACGATGAGGTCGCTCGCCTTCTCGCGCGCCGCGGCCACCTGGTAGTCGAAGACCGCGTCCTCGAGGTTGAAGGGAAGCTGGCCCTCGATCTCGAAGGGGATGGTGGCCTCGATGCGCTTGGCGTCGGTGAAGGGCAGCGTCAACAGGTGGGTGGCCAAGGAAGGGCCGGGCAGCGCCACCACCACCTGCTCGGCCGCCAGCGGCTGGTGCGACACCAGCTCAGTCAGCGCGGCGCGCAGGGCGTCAACCCGCTCGCCGCCCGCCGGCACGCGAGCCTTGGCGAAGCCCTTCACCGTGTAGCCGCGCAGCGAGCCGTCGAAGAGGACGGCCTTCACCGAGTAGCTGCCGAGGTCGAGCCCCAGGACGCGGGCCATGGTTACTCCTCTCTCCAGTAGACGAGCTTGCCGAGCTGGTCGTCGGCGCGGACGACGGCGGTGATCTTTTTCTGCACCGCGCCCGCCTCGCCGGTGACGACGATTCGGAAGGTGCTGGTCTTGTCGCCGACGTACCGCTGGTTCGCCGGGTTGTTCTTGATGCTGGAGTTGATGGGCACTCCCGCCGACTCGACCACGTTGACGAAGTCGACCAACGACATGCCGAAGATGGCGAACAGCCGGGCGGTCCGAATCTTCGTGATGAGGGTGTCGATGAAGACCGGGTCGTGCAGCCGCGGGTCCATCCGGTTCGGGTCGGCCGCCGACAAGATGCCCATGTAGAGCATCACCGGGTCGTCGGTGTTGATGTTGAGGCGAGAGTTCACGTCGGGGTAGACGGTCAGCCGGTCGCGGAAGGCCGCCATGAAGCGGTCGTTCACCCCGTGCACCATGTACAGCTCGTCGAGGCTGTCGAACCGGCCGTTCTTCGCCTTGTAGCGGGGGTTGAACCGGTCGTACGGGTAGTTCTCGTCGGAGAAGCCCTTCACGAAGGGCTCGCCCTGACCCGCGAGGTTGAGCGCGGACTGGACCTCGTCCTCGTCCTGCCAATCGCGCAGGGCGATGACGACGTCGGGCGGAGTCACCTTCACCTTGTTCGAGTCTTCGCTGTCGAAGACGAACTCGAAGCGCTTGTCGCCGAAGAGCTCGAGCAGCGCGGCCACCGCCGGCCGGCTGGTGAGCAGCGGCGCGTCCAGCTTGTTGACGTTGATCTTCTCTTCCTCGTCGGAGATCACCGAGTTGAAGCAGCCCTCGAAGCCGCCGAACGAGCGCTGCTTCTGCTTCGTCGCGAGCTCGGGGTTCTCGTCGTCGAAGTCGAGCTTGGGGCCGGACTTCGGACCGAGCCCCAGCTTCGGTTCCTTCTCCTCGACCACCAGCGCCTGGAGCATGTAGCAGTCGACCTTCGCCATTCGCCAGAGCTGAATGGAGAGGGTGCTGGGCTGGGCGGGAGCCGCGCCAGGAGGGAGCCCCGGGGGAGCGGGGGTCTTGTCGCCCCCCATGAACTGGGTGAGCAGCCCCGAGAGATTCGGCAGTTGAATCTGGTCGACCTGCTTCTGGAACTTGAGCAGCAGCCGCGACAGCCCGATGCCGCTGCGGGCGAGGTAGTAGGCGCGAATATCGTCGCGCTGGTTGGTCGCGAGCTGCAGGTCGACGCGCGAGTTGTAGGCGAACTCGGTGGCGACGACGACGAGGATGGCGATCGAGACGATGACCAGCACCAGCGCCACGCCGCGCTCGCTCACCCGGGCTCTTCGCGGGCGGCGCGTCATTGGTAGCGCTCCAGCTCGCGGTTCAGCATCACCCGGGTCTGGGTGGTGTACTTCACCTCTTTGCCGTTCTCGTCGATCGCGACTAAGGTGATGCGCACCCGGGTCGGCAACAACGACTTCCGCTCGGGGCGGCGGGTGTCCCACTCGTCGTCCCATTCCTTCTTCTCGGCGTCCCAGAACTGGAACTCGAGCTTCTTCAGGCCCTCGAAGAGCACGTCCTCGGTGCCGCCGCGGTCCATGCGCTCTTCGAGCAGCGGGTTTTCCCGCCGGATGAGGTCGTCGCGCCCGCGGGCGTTCTTCTCGGTGGAAGTCTTGACCGAGTACTCGACCACCATCTGGTCGGACTCCTTGGCGTCGGAGTACAGCCGCTGGTGGGCGAGCGAGGTGAACAGCAGCCGGTCGCGCGAACCGACGAAGTTGGTGGGCCGGTCGTAGGCGTCGCGGTACCGCTTGGCGTCGTACCGGTCGGACACGTAGGCGGCGCCGATCTCCCGGCACATGCGGCTCATCGCCACGCGCAGGTTGCGGTACTTCTCGGCGTCGCCCTCGACGGTTTCCTTCGCCTTCATGGTCGAGGTGAACGAGACGCCGAGGATCGCGCCCATCAGGGCGGTGATGGAGATGGCGACCATCACCTCCATCAGCGTGAAGCCGCGTGTCGAGCGGGGCCTATTCATCGCTCTCCGTGTTCCTCACCCGGACCGGCCTCTTCTCGAGGGCTCCACCCGCCATGCCGGGGAGCCGAAGCTGCGGCACCGCGCGGCTGGGGTCGAGCCCGCCGGCACCGACCCTCGACCTCGCCGCGTTCATCGCCGCCCAGGTCTGAATCGTCACCACCGGCGTCTGCCCGTCGGAGGGGTCGACCATGCGCCCGTCCGGCAGCGTCGTGGGGTTGGGCACCGGGGCTCCGGTGTTCTGGTTCACCCAGGTCGACGCCGGGGGAGCGCCGTTCACTCCCGCCACCGGGCCCCCGTTGCGGTCGGTGCCCGGCCCCATCGAGACGACGTGGGTGACCAGGTCGAGGCTCTCGGTCTGCTTGCCGTCCTTCCAGGTGACGGTGAGGTGCACCTCGCGCACCGCCTTGGTGAGCTGGTCCACCATCGCGGTGAACTGGCCCTGCATCATCCCGGCCATGGGGCCGAGCCCCGCCAGTGCGCCGCCCGCCCCGCCGCCGCCCGCCAGCGCGCCCAGGTCGGGGCCGCCCTTGCCGTCCTTGCCGCCTCCGCCGAAGAGCGGGCCCAAGGGCCCGAGAGGATCGCTGCCGTCCT
>JAHFDQ010000280.1:7439-7894 GCA_023248915.1 Archangiaceae bacterium
ATCGGCAGGTTGAACAGGCCGCCGATGAGCTGCTGGGGCGTCATGCCGTTGGTGCGCGGGGCGATGATGCGCGCCCGCCACTTGAACGAAGGCCAGCCCTCGTCGGTGAAGTCGCCGGCGTCTTCCTCGTCGTCGTTCTGGAAGCCCTTGTCGTACAGCTTCTGCTCGAGGTCGGTCATCTTCGACCGGGCCAAGAGCGCCGCGATGGTCAGCCGTTTCACGTAGGCGTGCGAGGCGATCGCCCCCGCGTTCAGGTCGAAGATGGCCATCAGCGAGACCGCGAGAATGGCCAGCGCCACCACCACCTCGAGCAGCGAGAAGCCCGAGCCTCTTGCGCGGCGCCAGGTCATGACCTCGGCACCTCGAGCTCTTCGGCGACCACCGCGGTGCGGCCGGTGAGCGGCGACACCGTCAGAGTCCAGACGTTGCTGCCCTGGCGGACGTAGACGTACGCC
>JAHFDQ010000281.1 GCA_023248915.1 Archangiaceae bacterium
GCAATGATGCTGGATCGGCACAGGCGCATGTTTCCAGAGATCCACCGGCGCAAGTTCACTCGATAGGCTGCGAAGACCATGCCGTTTGCCAAAGAACCCGCCAGCTACATGAAGACCGCCTGGTCCGACTGCCAGGGCGCATGGCAGCTCCTGCGCGAGGCGGTCGTCGAGGCCCACCCTTTCCCCGAATCAAAGAGGATGCTCTTCCACATCGACGAGGGCATGAGCTGGGAGAGCGTGCGCGATCTCGACCTGATGCGAAAGGCACTCACCCTCGTGGAGAACATCGCCAAGCAAGCGAAGGTGCCCAGGGACGTGGCGGAGGCCATCGTCGACCTGCGCCAATCCTTCCAGGATCTGTTGGAGGCGATCGACGAAGGCGAAGCGTAGAACGGCGCCGCAGGTGCTCCGGTGCAACGTCCCGCTCGCCAGCCCTTCGCCGTGTGACTCGATCCCGGCGACGGTCAGGGCGAGCCGCGCCACTTTGCCATGGCACGCGCGCCGGCACAGTGCCGGCACGGCACGGCCGCCCGCCCCCCTCAACGCCTGATAACTTTCAATTATCGGGCGTCAGCTATGCCGGGCGGCGAGAAGGCTCGCTATGAGGCGATGGGTCTACCCGCCGCCGTTGGACTCGGCACCACCACCTGCCAACCTGGATCCCAGCCGCCGGTCGCTGACGCGCCCGATCCTGTCGAAGAACGAAGCACCGGTTTGGATCCGAGCGGATCTTCGAGACCGGATTCGGAAGGCAGTCGCTCTGTCGAGTGCGGGGCGGCGATTCGGACCTACGGGGGGCGGGCCTTGCACGCAGCCAAGAACCTCTTCCGTAGCTCGCGCTTCTCTTGACTCTCAAGCGAAGCACCCTTTACTGCGCGGGCGGCAGCTAGAAGCTGGCGATCAACGTCGGGAGGCACACTGCTTGCGCTCTTGAGAACCCGCTCAAGGTCGAGTTTGGAAAGTCCCAGTGCAGTCGGCTCGGCAGCGTCTAGCGGCCCCAACTTTGCGCCTAGCGCGCCAGTAGCAGGAACCGCCGGTGCAGCATGAATCGGCGACACAACCTGCGTGAGGAAGCCCTGGATCTCTGCTTTGGAAAGCTCGCGGAGCGTGTCGGCCTCCTGTCGAAGGAGTAGCGATTGGTTCGTTGCCGCCGGTTCCAGCCCAACCAGGTGAACGCGAACTCCCACTTCCTGAGCTTGCTGCACGCCGACCCGGATGTCCTCGTCACCTGTGACCAAGACCGCATCCGCGATGGCGCGGTTTCGCGACAGGTTCATGAGGTCCGATATGATCAGCGAGTCGACACCTTTCTGCTCCCCGTGGGAGTTGACGATCCCAAGCCGGACCTTGATGTTGTGCCGAAAGGCCAAGGAAAAATGAACGGGGCTTGGGCCGGAACTTGTTCCGTCGTACCAATAGGTCCGAAGGAGTGGGAGTCCTGATACATGCTTCGCGATGGTCTCAAAGAAGCTCAGCGCCTTCGCCTCATCAAGCTTGGTCTCACTTCGCTTCAGCTTCCTTCCAGCGATGAGTGTCGAACCTTGGGCGAAGAGGTACCCAGCGTCGATGAAGATCGCGACCCTGTCCATCCGCCCCTCCCCGCGAGGCAAGAAAAAGGGGCCGTAAAGGCCCCAGGTAGCTGCCGCCCATTCAGGTAGGTAGTTCGGGCAGGCACGAAGAAGGTAACCGTGCCTTGCGACATCTGTCAAGTGCTCGGTGAAAGCCGCCGATAACAATCAATGGACTCGGTGGATTTCGCGGCGCCCCAATCCGGCAGCGGCCCAGCGCTGCCAAGCGCCGACAGGTTCGACGTCCTGTCGCCAGCCAGCGAACTCTACCCGGTGATCGCCTGCTCTCCAGCCAAGTCAAGGGGCAGGGCCTCGGCGCCTGTTCCCGCCCTGAATGCGGCCGGTGGCCGCGTGAGGCCATGGCGGATCAGCTCCCGGCCCCGATGCATTCCTGATGAAGATCTGCTGCTCGTAATGCTCGCCCTGCTCGTATAGCTCGCAATGCTCGTCGCGAATTCGCCAAGTTACCGGAAGGATTCACGGGAAGGCGACCTTGGGAAGCTCGTGCTCTACCAACTGAGCTACCACCGCTTGATCCGCGAGGTTGATAGCGCCGGGCGCCCCTTGGGGTCAAGGCTGGGCGCTACTCGCCTTCCTCGACCGTCAACTGGTACGAGTCCTGAAAGTTCGCCTCTCGATTCTTCGCGTCGCGGACTTCCAGGTAATAGACGCCCGGCTGCGCGGTGTAGTGAATCACCTCGGGTGCTTCGCCCTTGGCCCGGTCTGACGTCTGCACCAGCTCGAGCTTCCCCTCTTCGTTCGTGGCGTGCAGGTACAGCCCGATGTCCACCTTGAGGATTCCGGTCACCGTCGCCTTCAGCGGCGTCTTCACCGGCCGGGCCGACAGGTCGAGCTTGTAGAAGTCGACGTCCTTCTTCGGGTGGATGGTGCCTCGCACGGGGCGGCCGAAGGCAATCGGCATCGCCGTCTCGGGCGTGTTGTTCGGTTCGCGCTCTTCGCTGCCGTTGTCTGGCACTGCCGAGATGGTCAGCCGGTACGGCGTCGTCGGGTTCTCGTAGTCCTTCACCCACTTGCCGTCGACCTTCTTCGGCGCTCCCTCCACCCGGAAGTAGCACTCGCCCGTGCACAGCACGTTGTTCATCGACTCGGGCTCTTTCACCGCCCCGTCGTTCGCCTTCAGCAGCACCGTCTCGGCCTCGCCCGGCTTCTCCGGTGGCTTCACCAGCGACAGCATCAGGTCGAGCCGTTCGACGCCCGAGAGCTGCACCTTCGCCAACAGCGGCTCGTCGGTCTTGAGCACGTAGTCGTCCACGTCGCCCTTTGGCGAGAGGAAGCCCTCCCGGTACCCGTCCCTCGGCAGCGGCGTGGCGTGCATCAGGTCGTCGTTGGGCTCGTACTCGGCGCTCGCTCCCGCCTCTTCCTGCTCGACCGTCAGGCTGTAGGCGCGCTGCGGGTTGTACGAGCGCTTGGCGTCCTTGCCCGTGCCATTCACGGCGCTCTTCACCACCACGTAAACCACCCGGTCGGCCGCGCGGACGCCGACGTTCCTGACCGTGATGGCGTCTCCGTCCTTGCCGGTGACGTGGAAGAGGGGAGCCTCGGCCTCCGACAGCACCGAGACGTCGAAGCGGACTCCCTCGACCGAGCTCACGTCTATCTTCAAGGCCGTCTTCGGCGCCTCAACTGCGGGCCCCGCGCCGGGCGGTCCGGCGTCTACTACTCCCGCGTCCGTCGCCCCGGTCGGCGCCATCGCCGCCGGCGCCGCTCCCGCGTCCTGCGCCCCGGGCCCGGCATCCGCCACCTCGGCTCCGCCATCCGACGCCGGCTCGGCCGCGGCCCCGTCCACCGGCCCCGCCGGCGCGGCCTCCTTCGCCCCTGGCATCTCGAAGCGGTACCAGTCTTCGTCCCCCGCGTGCCCCAGGTACCCCGACACCGACTGTCCCAGCGCCACCGGCGTCGCGTCCACCGCCCGGTCGTTCGGTTCCGCCTCGAACCCCGGAATCGGTTCTCCGAACAGCGCGGTCAACCGGTACGCCCCGCCGGCCCCCTTCTTCGCCGACGTCACCTTCACGTACACCTTGCCCTTCAGGAACAGGTTCGGCAGCCGCTCGGGCTTGTCCAACCCTTCCGAATTCACCGCCACCATCCGGTTGGCGTCGGCGTCGAGCACCTCGAACGCGACGTCCCCTCCCGGAATTCCGCTCACCGTCAGGTCGACCACCTTCGGCGTCGCCGAAGTCAAGAGCACCCAGTCCTCGTCCACCTTCGCCGGGTCGGCCGCCAGGGTACCGTCGACCAGGGTCGACTCGGACAGCTTCATCGCCTGCTCGGGCGTGTCGTTCGGTTCTACCTCGGTCACCCGCTTCGGGCCCGCGTCTACCGGCCCGGCGTCGACCGTCGCGGCCTCTTCGCGGGGGCAGCCTGCGAGCACTCCCACCAGCGACAGCCACCCGAGACGACGCATTCGACCCTCCCTGCGAGGCAGCGCGGTATCCGACAAGCGTCTCAACAGAGCAAGCGGCGATTTCATCCGGCAACTTGGAACTGGAGGAGGGTGCCCGACGGGTGCATCATGGTCGCCATGACTCGGCTTGCCCTGGCCCCGGCGCTCGCCGCGCTCTGCGCGTTCCCTGCCTTCGCGGGCGGAGGCATCGGCTACGCGCAGGCGACCGGCTACCTGAAGCAGGACACCCGGCCCACCCTGTATCAGCCCCTCAACCTGCTCGACGCGCGCGAGAATACCGCCTGGTGCAGCCCCAGCGCCGACCCGCTCAACGAGCAGCTCTTCTTCGGCTTCAAAGAATCCGCCAAGATCGACGAGGTCCGCGTCTACACCGGCAACGGCTTCTCCGAGCAGACCTTCCAGGAATTCGCCCGCGGCAAGAAGTTCGCCATCAAGGGCCCCGCCGGAGCCCAGGCCTTCACCGTCGCCGACCAGCGCGGGTTCCAGGCCATCGCCCTCACCCCTCCCATCGTCGGCTCGGAAGTCATCATCGAGGTCCTCGACCAGTACCCCGCCGAAGACCCCGACGCCTCGGTCTGCGTGACCGACTTCGTCTTCTTCTCGGAAGGCCGGGCGCTCAACGGCAACTGGCTGTCGTCGAAGCTCAAGTACGACAAGCACCGCGCCCCGTTCCTCGGCACCTGGTACGCCGGCTACGACGGGGCTCCCGACCGCTTCCTGTCGTTCTTCTTCGACGGCACTTACGGGTACCACTTCGACCCGTTCGACAAGGACCAGGCGAAAGAGAAGTCCTTCCAGGGTTCGTTCGAGGTCTCGGGTGCGCGGCTCTCGCTCGAAGTCCCGGGCAAGGGCCGCGTCAGCGCCCGGGTTCACACGGCAGCCCGCGCGGGGGGCAAACCGGGTCGCTCGCTCGACCTCGAGGGAGACCTGCCCGAGGACCTGAAGCGCCCGTTCCGCAGCGTTCGCTAGACGTAAGGCCTGGTCAGCCGGCCGCGCCGGCCTTCTTCACCTTCCGCCCCGAGAACCGGCGGAAGAACTCGATCATCTCGTGGACCGCCGCCTTGTGGTCGGTGGTGTCCTTGAATTCAGACTCGAGGAAGATGCCGCCGCACGACTCGCAGGTGTCGTAGTGCAGCGGGTGGTTGCGCTCTCCGCCGTCGACGCTGACCAGGTCCACCTTGCATTCGTGGCAGACCCCGGTGAGCGCCTCGGCGTTCAGCTTGCCGCCCAGCGTTTCCAGCCCGGGCAGGTTGTGGTGCAGGAGCAGCCTGTTCAGATCGGCCACGTCGAGCCAGAGTCCACCGCACTCTGTGCACTTGTGCAGCGAAAGCTCGTCCCCTTCGAGAGCGGCCATCTCGACGCTACAGCCGGGGCAATCCATTTTGTGGTTCTGCTCCTGTCATCGGGAGGAATCCTCCCTATCGGTTCGTAGATCATAAGTCGCGGGAATTTTCGCTTGCAACCGGTCAGGCGAGCGAACGCCCCGCGCTGACGGGATGCGTCAGGCGAGCGTCAGTGAATGGGCGCACTTACCCCTTCACGCGGCGGATGTCGGCACCCAGCGCACGTAGCTTCTTCTCCAGGCGCTCGTACCCCCGGTCGAGGTGGTACACGCGGCTCACCTCGGTGCGCCCCTCGGCGCGCAGGCCGGCGACGATCAGCGAGGCCGAGGCGCGCAGGTCGGTCGCCATCACCGGAGCGCCCGACAGCCCTTTGACCCCCTTCACCACGGCCGTCGGCCCTTCGACCGAGATGTCGGCCCCCATGCGGCGCAGCTCGGCCACGTGCATGAAGCGGTTCTCGAAGATGTGCTCAGAGATGATGGACGTGCCCTCGGCCACCGTCATCAGGGCCATCAACTGCGCCTGCATGTCGGTGGGGAAGCCCGGGTGCTCGAGCGTCTTGATGTTCACCGGCGAGAGCTTCGCCGGCCCCTTCACCCACAGCCCCCCGTCGCGCGCCTCGATGCGGCAGCCGGTCTCGCGCAGCTTCAGCAGCAGCGCTTCCAGGTGCTCGGGCACCGCGTTCTGGACCAGCACCTCGCCGCCGGTGATGGCCGCGGCCACCAACAGGGTTCCGGTCTCGATCCGGTCGGGGATGATCGCGTGATCCACCGGGTGCAGCCCGGGCACGCCCTCGATGGTGATTTCCGATGAACCCGCCCCGGTGATGCGCGCGCCCATCTTGTTCAACACCTTCGCCAGCTCTTCCACCTCGGGCTCGCGGGCGGCGTTCTCGAGCACCGTGCGCCCCTTCGCCAGCGCCGCCGCCATCATCAGGTTCTCGGTGCCCGTCACCGTCACCAGGTCGAACGCCACCACCGCGCCCTTCAGTTGCTTCGCCCGCGCCTCGACGTACCCCTCGGCCAGCTCGATCTCGGCGCCCAGCGCCTTCAGCCCCTTCAGGTGCTGGTCGATGGGGCGGGCTCCGATGGCGCACCCGCCTGGCAGCGACACCCGGGCCCGGCCATACCGCGCCACCAGCGGCCCCAGCACCAGCACCGAGGCCCGCATCGTCTTCACCAGCTCGTAGGGGGCCTCGGGGGTAAGTGCGCCTCCCACCTTGACCTGGCAGACGTGCTTCTTCTTGCCCTCCAGGCGTTCGGCCTCGCACCCCATCTGGGCCAACAGGCGCAGCATGGTGCGCACGTCCACCAGCTCGGGCACGTTGCGGAAGGTGTGCTCGCCGTCGGCCAACAGCGAGGCGGCCAGAATGGGCAGGGCGGCGTTCTTCGCCCCCGAGGCGTGGGTGACGCCCTTCAGCGGGCCGTTACCGTTGACGAGAATCCTGTCCATCGCGTCACGCCTCCTGAGGGCGGTCGACCGCGGATTGACGCCCAAAGGCGAGGCGATCGAGCCGCGCCAGGTCGGCCTGGATTTGGACCTGCTCGTACCCGCTCTCGGTCAACAGCGCCTTCACGTCGTTTCCCTGGCCCTCGGAGATCTCCAGTGCAAGCAGCCCGCCAGGCTTCAGCCGGCCCCGGGCTTCCTTCGCGATGCGCCTCACCACCGAGAGGCCGTCGGGGCCGCCGTCGAGCGCCAGGCGCGGTTCCTTCTGCACCTCGCGCGACAGCGTGGGCACCACGTCCGACCGGACGTAGGGCGGGTTCGAGACGATGGCGTCGAAGCGCGCCGCCGCAGGCACCGGAAGGAAAAGGTCGCCCAGCAGCACCGTCACCCGCGAGCCGACCTTGAGGCTCTCGGCGTTGGCCCGGGCGACCTCGCAGGCGCCTTCCGAGATGTCGGTTGCCCACACCGACGCGCTCGGGCGTTCGGCGGCCACCGTCACCGCGATGCACCCCGAACCGGTGCACAGGTCGAGCACCCGCGACGGCGAGTCCTGGGCGACGCTGCGCAGCACCGCCTCGACCAACAGCTCGGTCTCGGGCCGGGGAATCAGCACCCTCGGGTCCACCTGGAAGCGGCGGTTGTAGAACTCTTTCACTCCGGTCAGGTACTGCGTCGGTTCGCCCGAAGACCGGCGTTCGATGAGGGCCCGGTAGGCCGCCCGCTCTTCTATCGTCAGCGGCCGGTCGAGGTCGATGTACAGGCGAACCCGGTCGACAGAGAGCACGTGGGCGAGCAGCACCTCGGCGGTCAGCCTGGGCGCGTCCACCCCGTGCTTCTCGAAGTGCGACGCCGTCCAGCCGAGCACCCGGCGGGTGGTCCACGACTCGGTCATTCGGCGGGCGCGGGGCTGCCGGTCTGCTGCTTCAGCGCCTCGGCCTGGTAGTAGGTGCGGCAGGCGGTCATGACGTCTTCGAGGTCGCCCCCCATCACCGCGCTCAGGTTGTGGCGGGTCAGCCCGATGCGGTGGTCCGTCAGCCGGTCCTGGGGGAAGTTGTAGGTGCGAATCTTCTCGCTGCGGTCGCCGGTGCCCACCTGGCCCTTGCGCAGC
>JAHFDQ010000713.1 GCA_023248915.1 Archangiaceae bacterium
CCCGCGCCGGCATCCGGAACGCCATCGCGGCCGAACTTCCCTTCTTCGACGTCGTCACCTGCGTCAACCCGAGGAACCTGGCCGAGCTGCCGCGCGTGCTCGAGCTCTTGCGCGCCGAGAGGGTGAAGGCCTGGAGGCTCTTCACCATCTTCCCGAAGGGCCGGGCCAAAACGAACGCCGAGCTGCGCCTGACCGACGAGGGCCTGCGCGAGCTGTTCGGCTGGATTGCCAAGACGCGGCGTGAGCTCGAGGGCGGTGACTTCCTGCTCCAGTACAGCTGTGAAGGGTACCTGCCTTCGGCGATCGACCGGCAGGTGCGCGACGAGCCGTACTTTTGCCGCGCCGGCATCAACATCGCCTCGGTCCTGTGCGACGGCGCCATCTCGGCCTGCCCCAACGTCTCGCGCGACCTGGTTCAGGGAAACGTCCGCACCGACGACTTCCGGGACGTGTGGGAGCACCGGTTCGAGCGCTACCGCGAACGAAGCTGGATGAAGACCGGCGCGTGCACTTCGTGCTCCGAGTGGAAGAGGTGCCAGGGCAACTCGATGCACCTGTGGGACTCGGCCGAGAAGCACAGCGTGCTCTGCCACGACCAGGTGTTGCGGGGCTGCTGAGCGGGACGGAGCACCGTCGCCAGTCGGGCAGGCCGCCGTGCCGACGCTTTGACGTGATGGCGGCAACCGGTACGGTTACTGGCGTTGGAAACCACCGGGCCCCCGCATCCGCCTGCCGCCACCGCCGGGAGCGCGCGGCTCGAACGGCTGCGGCGTTCGTCGAGCTTCCGCGGCGGTGTCTTCGTCAACGCTGAGCCGGCCGTCTTCGCGGCTCCCGGAAAGGTGCTCGGCCTCGCCGGGGAGTGGTTCGCCGCTCGGGGCCTCACGCGGCCCAAGGCGCCGCTGCCGTCGGTGCCTCTGCGGCGCGCCGCGTTCGATTCGCCGCCCGCCGACGACGTGCGCCTCACCTGGATGGGGCACTCCACGGTGTTGATCGAGCTCGAGGGCTGCCGGCTTCTGTGCGACCCCATCTGGTCGGACCGCGCCTCGCCTGCCCGCTTCGCGGGTCCCCGCCGCTTTCAGCCGGCGCCCCTGCCGCTCGGCGAGCTACCCGACCTCGACGCCGTCGTCGTCTCGCACGACCATTACGATCATCTCGACAAGGCAACCGTCCAGGCCATCGCCCAGCAACAGCCGCGGGTGCCCTTCATCGTCCCGCTCGGAGTGGGAGCCCACTTCGAGCGCTTCGGCATCGCCTCCGACCGCGTCATCGAGCTCGACCTCTGGGAAGAGCAGGCGGTGGCCAGCGGCGCTTTGCGGCTGGTCGCCAGTCCCACGCGTCACTTCTCGGGGCGCGGGGTTCGCGACCGCGACCGGACGCTTTGGGTGTCCTGGGCCCTGGTGGGTAGACGCCACCGGGTGTTCTTCGGCGGCGACGGCGGCTACGGGAAGAGCTTCGCGGAGGTCGGCCGCCGGCTCGGCCCCTTCGACGTCACTCTGTTGGAGATCGGAGCGCACCACCCCGCCTGGGGCACGATTCACTTGGGGCCCGAGAACGCGCTCGTGGCGCACGCCGACCTCAGTGGGCAGCTATTGCTGCCGATTCACTGGGGCGCGTTCAACCTGGCCATTCACCCCTGGGACGAGCCCATCGAGAAGCTGTTCGAGACGGCGTCTGCCTCCGGGGCGCGCGTCGCCCTGCCGCGGCTGGGCGAGCAGGTGCTGGCGTCGGCTCCGCCCGGTCCGACACCCTGGTGGCGGGCGGCGGGCTGAGCGCGCTGGGCGTCACCTCGCCAGCTCGAAGATGCGGAAGACCTGGCTCGTGTCCGAGGCCCAAATCTCGTACGCGACGTAGGTCACCCCGGCGTCGTCGAAGAAGTGCACGTACTGAATCGCGCAGCCCTTGGTGGTTCCAGGGTGGGTGATTGCCGGGTTGCCCGGGTAGCTTTCCCACTGGTCGCCGCGACTCAGCGTTGGCGACCGCATCAGCCCAATCCACCAGTTCTGCCCCGAGACACAGCCGAGGCTGAGGTTGGGCGCTTCGATGGCCATGTAGTGGTAGCCGTCCGCCACGGCGATGTTGGCGGCCCCGCCGCCGATGCAGCCCGGATTCCAGCTCTGGCATTGGTCCGGGCCGAAGATGGCGTCGTCGGGCAGGTCGACGTCGCTGGTAATCCAACTGTGGAAGTCGGGCGTCTTGGCGACGCCGCGGTAGGCGGCCCAGTTGGTTCGGTCCCAGCCATGAAAGGTGACGTAGTAGTTGCCGTTCTTCTTGTAGAGGATGTCGGGGGTGCCTTCGTCGGTCACGAGTCCGCCGCCCGCGCACAGCTTTCCAGTCCCGCTGCAGATGGGGGTCCAGAGCTGTCCATCGCTGACGACGGGGTTCTGCGAATCGGGAACGAATGCACCCAGCGGCGTGGCCGCGGCTCGGGTGAAGTGACACAGGTACCAGCCTCCCTGGCTTCCCTGGCACTGAAGCAGCATCTCCCAGACGCCGGTTGTGGATTCGTAGACGACGTCTCCGTCGGTGACGATGCAGGCCGAGACGCCGGTGGCCGTGAGGTCCGCGGCGATGATGGGAGCCGACCAGGTGGTCCCGTGATC
>JAHFDQ010000714.1 GCA_023248915.1 Archangiaceae bacterium
GAAGTACCGCGGCGGCATTCTCTTCGCCGAGTCGGCCGACAAGGCGGCGCGCTTCGTCGAGCTGTGCGACGCGTACCACCTGCCGCTCTTGTTCCTCGCCGACGTGCCTGGGTTCATGATCGGCACCCGCGCCGAGCGCACCGGCATCATCCGTGCCGGGGCGAAGATGATTTCGGCCGTCGCCGAGGCGACGGTGCCGAAGATCTCGGTGGTGGTGCGCAAGGCCTACGGCGCCGGCCTGTACGCGTTCGCCGGCCCCGGCCTGGGCCCCGACTGCACCCTGGCGCTGCCCAAAGCCATGATCGCCGTCATGGGCCCCGAGGCGGCGGTGAACGCCGTCTACTACAAGAAGATTCAGGACACGCCCCCGGCGCAGCGCGCAGCCTATGTCGAGCGCCTCAGGACCGAGTACCGCGCCGAGATAGACCTCTCCCAGCTCGCCGCCGAGCTGGTGATCGACGAGATCGTCGAACCCGACGAGCTGAGGGCCAACCTGGCGCGGCGGTTCGACCTCTACTCGCAGCGCTCGCGGCCTACGCCCACCCGGAAGCACGGCGTGCACCCGGCCTGATCCTCCCGACATGGACCTAGAGCTCCCCGAAGACCACCGCGCGCTCCAGGCTTCGATTCGCAAGTTCTGCGAAGAGAAGGTCAAGCCCTTCGCTCGCGAGTGGGACCGGACCGAGACCTTCCCGCGCGAGGTCGTCCGCGAGATAGGCCAGCTCGGCGCGCTGGGCATTCTGGTGAAGGAAGAGTACGGCGGCGCGGGGTTGGGTTCCCTGGCCACCGCGGTCGTGGTCGAAGAGGTCGCCCGCTACGACGGTTCGCTCGCGCTGACGGTGGCGTCGCACAACGGCCTCGGGTCGAGCCACATTCGGGTCTTCGGCAACGAAGCGCAGAAGCAGAAGTACCTGCCCAAGCTGGCGACGGGCGAGTGGCTGGGCGCGTGGGCTCTCACCGAACCGTCTTCGGGGTCGGACGCGGCGGGCATGAAGGCCACCGCCGTCCGGAAGGGCGACCGGTGGGTGTTGAACGGCACGAAGATGTTCATCACCCAGGGCACGGTGGGCGACGTCTTTGTGGTGCTGGCCATTTCGAACGCACCCCAGCGGCAGAAGGGCGTGACCGCCTTCATCCTCGAGAAGGGGCTGAAGGGGTTCTCGCAGAAGTCGATTCACGGAAAGCTGGGCATGCGCTCGTCCGACACTGCCGAGCTGGTGCTCGAGAACGTCGAGGTGCCCGACAGCCAGCGGCTGGGCGACGTCGATCACGGCTTCATCGACACGCTGAAGATTCTCGACCGCGGCCGCATCACCATCGGGGCCTTGGCGGTCGGGTTGGGGCGCGGCGCCATCGAAGAGTCGATTCGCTACGCGAAAGACCGGACCGCGTTCGGCCAGCCCATCGGCGACTTCCAGGCCATCCGGTGGATGTTGGCCGACATGAAGACCGAGATGGACGCGGCGAGGCTGCTGGTGCACCGCGCCGCCTGCATGGCCGACGCCGGGCGGCCGTACGGGCAGCAGGCCTCGATGGCCAAGCTGTTCGCGTCGGAAGCCGCGATGCGCGCCTGCAACAAGGCGGTGCAGATTCACGGCGGCTACGGCTACACCCGCGAGTTCCCCGTCGAGCGCTACCTGCGCGACGCCAAGCTGTGCGAGATCGGCGAGGGCACCAGCGAGGTGCAGCGTTCGGTCATCGCCCGAGAGCTCTTCAAACACTGATGGACAATCAACAGCTCGAAAACCTGGGGTTCACCGTTCGCGAGGTCGACGGCCTGGTCGAGGCCGACCTCGAGCTGACTACCGGCCAGTTGATGAACCCGCTGGCGCGACGGTTTCTCACGCAGATCACCTTCACGGTGCTGCCCGACCGGCTCTTGCCCATCGGCCCGCCCGAGATGATCGGCGGGCCGCCGATCGTCCTGGCACATGTGACGCGCGCCGCCGAGATTGAAGAGCAGATCGTCCAGGCGCTCAACGAGCGCATCTTGCAGTTGTCGCGGCGCTCGTCCGAGCTTGCGGCGCTGGGCATTCCGGTGAAGGTCGACCCCGAGACGCTCCACATGTCGGCCGAGCTGACCGCGGGTGAGTTCGCCTTCGTCATCGCCGCCGACTGGCGGGGCGCATTCCGGGTGATGCAGGCGGCGCACGGCGCGACCGAGCTGAACCCATCGGCGACGCAGGCCTTTGACCTCTCCGAGTTCCGCGAGCGAGCCGCGCTCGAGGGGTATTTGACCGCCCTGGCCGCGGACCTCGAGCTGCCGCGGGCAAGCTCAGCGGAACCGGCCCAGGCGGCGGCAGCCCAGGCCGAGCCGGCTGCGCCGACGCCTGCCCCCGCCGCGGCCCCGTTGCGGGTACTGACCTTCGGCGACGTGGTGAAGCGCTTCGGCGCCGAGGCGGTGGTGCCTCCGCGCAGCGCGCTCGAGCTGGTGATCGAGCTGACCGCCGCCGGCCAGCCGTACCGCTTCGCCGCGGCCCGGGTGACCGGCAGCACCCTCCGGGGCCTGTTGGCCGGAGCCCGGGGCCGGGTGTGGGCCGAGCGCTTCGAGCTCGATGACTTTCCCGGAATCCCGGCGCTGGTGTCGCAGCTCC
>JAHFDQ010000282.1 GCA_023248915.1 Archangiaceae bacterium
GCAGGCGCCGTTGCCCCCGTGACAGGACGCGCAGCCGGTGAAGTCCATGCCGAGATGGTCGGTGTGGCAGCTGTCGCACTGCTCATGCTTCCAGCCGGTGTGGCCTGACCCGAGGATGGGGAGGCCGCTACCGGCGTCGGGGTAGTCGGTGCCTGCGTCGGGGTAGTCGGTGCCTGCGTCGGGGGTGTCGGCCCCGGCGTCGGGTATTTCGGCACCAGCGTCGGGCACGTCGGCGTCCGGTACGTTCACGTCCGCGTCGGGCACGTCCGCGTCGGGTTCGAGCACGCCGGAGTCCGGGTCAGTCGTTCCCGCATCAGGCGGGTCGACCGCCGCGTCCGAATCAGGCCAACCGGCGTCCACTCCGACTTGCGCATCGGGGTTGTTCGTCGCCGCGTCGGGCGGAAGAGTGGCTGCGTCGCCGCCTACCCACGGGTCACCGCCCTCGACACGGCCGACGCAGGCCGCGAGCATCACCTGACCGAAGAGCAGGAAACGTTTCATGCGACCGGCCGCGAGTTTACCACGCGCGGAGTGCCGCCCTGGACGCTCACCCGCCCCCTGCGCGCAGCCAGCGCAACGACGTCGACCGACCTTGGCCTACACCGCGCGAACTCTCGCGCCTTCTCGGCCAATCGACGCTGGTGTCGCGGTCAGCTGGCCCTGGCGAAAGGCCCGGATGAAGGGGTTCTCGGGGGTGATGAGCAGGACCTTCATCGGCGCGCGGCAAGAATCCCCGGTCGAACCGGGAAAGTCATCCCGGCCGGGCGCGAGGACCGAGGCCGCTCAGTACGGCCGGTTCATCAAGGCGACGCACTCGGGCGGCTGCGGTTCGACCGGAGCCGCCGTCCACGACTTCGACGACCAGAAGATACCGTCGCGGTTCCAGCAGTCGGTCAACGTCGCGCCGCTGTTGGTGCCCGCGGCCACCTTCGTTTCGGAGAAGCCGTCGGCGGAGGCGTTCCAGCGGCTGGTGACGGTGACGGTGTGCGGCCCGGCGAGGTCCGGCAGCGTCATCACGTCAACCAGCGAGAAGGTGAGCTGCCCGCCGCCGTCCGAGGCGCGCCACGACTTCACCGACGCGCGGTTCGCCACCTGGCCCGGCATCAGCACCGTGTCCATCGCGACGTAGACCGGGTCTCCGGCGGTCGAGTAGGCGATGTCGAGGGTGTCCATGGCCTCGATGTTCGGCGTGGGCAGCCCGTGGTCCCGCGCTTGCCTCGCGAGCAACGTGAGCGCCCCCGACCACTTGCGGGCCCCGGCGGCGTCGGAGTCAGCCAGGAACGAGCCCACCACCACCGCGAACCACTGCCCGCCCGCCTGGGAGTGGAACTCGATGCGGTACTCGAAGTCGCGCGGGTCGAGCCGGTCCATCACCACGCGGACCTCGAAGCCCGGTTGGTCCTTCGTCGGGTAGGGCCCCCAGGCGCGCCGGTCGCCGTCGCGCGAGGTGGGCGGAATCGTCCTCACCGCCTCGATGGCCGCGAGCAGGTTGTCGATGCCCGAGTTGAACCCGTCGGACGCCGCCACCGTCTTGGCGTAGGTGTCGTCGCCGAGCAGCGGGTCTCTGCGTTGAATTCCGCCCGCGGCTTCGAGCCTTTGCCCGGCGGACGCGGACCCCGGCACCCGCGACTCGAGGTCGGCCCGGACGGGCAGGGCGTTGGCGAACTCGAGGTCCTGGTTCGACCAGTTTCCTCCGCAGGCCGAGGCGCCGAGCGCGAGAAGGAAGAGGGCAGGTTGGGTTCTCATGGGGCGCCTCACAGCTCGTACGAGAGCAAACTGGCGAGCTCGAGGTAACCGAAGTTCCTCGTCTCGTCGATGTTGTACAGGAGGTAGTGGACCCGCGCGCGGCCGGTGATTCCCCAGTGGCGCGACAGCCGCAGCTTGAAGCCGCCGACCAGGCCCGGCGAGAACGTGTAGAAGCCCTGGCTGGGCAGAAGCGTTCCCGGGAAGTCGCGGGTCATCACGTTCATTCCCAGCCGCGCGCCGACGAAGGGCACCAGCCACCCCTCGGGCCACTCGGCCAGGAGCGAGGCCCCGAGCGACAGCTCGGAGAACCGGTAGCCGGTGCTCACCGGCCCGTAGTTGAGCGTGCCGGTGGCGCCGCCGAAGAGCAGGTCGAGCCCCGCCGACCAGCCCCGGCCGAAGAAGTTGTGCGAGACCGCCTCGAGCCCGACCAGCGGCGACGAAGGGAAGTAGCCGCCCTGCGTGGTGGGAGCGTCGAAGACCGCCTGGTAGCTGCCGGCGAAGGCGAGGCTGTAGTGCCGCGCGTAGAGCTCGCTGCGCCCCGGCCCTTTCACGGGGTCGTCGGAGAACGCCACGTCGCGCAGCGCGGCCTCGTCCAGCACCGCCACCTGGCCGCCGGCGACTTCCACTTCGCCGACGCGCAGCCGGTCGGGCAGCCGGCGCTTCACCCGGTAGCGGCCTGGGCTCAAGGCGATTCTCCGCTCGGCGCCGGCCGACTTCACTACTTCGGCGGCGACGAAGCCGCGCGCGTCGACCAGGTAGTAGGCCCCTTCCGGCGCGTCGGCGGGGAAGAGCAGCCCCTCGGTGCGGCGCGCCACGTCGGTGAGCACCACGTCGCCGTTGCCGGCGAGCTCGTACGAGAAGGTGGGGTGCTGGGCTCCGGCCGCGCTCTCGGCGGTGTCGGCCACGGTTCGGTCGTAGGCGTAGGCGTAGGCTTCGGACAGGCTGACCCGCCCGTCGCCCGACCGGTCGGCGTCGCCGAGCAGGCCGCTCGCCAGGTGGTGCGAGAAGTAGCTGCCGCCGAGCAGGTCGGATTCCTGAGAGTCTTCGTCCGACGCGCTCGAGGTGAGGATCACCAGCCCCTTCGCCGCGCGGGTGGCGTCCGATTCGATCTCGAACGCCGGCGCCTTGCGGGCTCCCTTCGACCGGGTGAGCAGCCCCGAGCGGCAGGAGTCGAACACCGCGATGCGGACGTCCGCCGGGGCCTGGGCGAGCCGGGACTTCAGCGACTCGAACGGCAGTTGGCTGTCGCCCAACCGCAGCGCGCCGTCCTTGGCGTGGCCGGAGAAGTACACGAAGAGCGCGGTGCGTTCGCCGCGCAGCCGGGCGTCCCGCGCCTTTCGTTCCATCTCGCCGAGCGCGGTGAGCAGTTGGTCGGCGCTGGCGTCGAGCAGCAGCGAGGCGTCTTCCGGCGCCACCCCGCCCAGGCGCAGGAGGATGTCGTGGAGCTTCTTCGCGTCGTCCTTGGCGTAGAGCAAGGGCCGGGTGCCGTCGCCGCCCCGGTCGTTGCCCGCCACAACGGCAAAGTGCCGCAGCGGCCCCTCGGCGCCCGCGGACTGCGCGGTGAACAGCGCGAGGGCGATGGCGGCGGCCTGGACGAGCCGGAGGATTCCGTTCAGCCCGAACGAAGTCGAGGGCCCCTCGACTCCGCTCGGAGTGAACGGAGGGCTTCCGCTCCGGGTGAACGGACGGGTGAACGGACTGCGTGAGAACCAGCCGATCCGCATGCGCTAGGGTTTCAGGAACGTCCGGTGGAACTGCTCTCCCGGCACCTCGAGCCGGCCGAGCTTGGTGAGGTCTCCGTTGGCCCTTTCGTACGCTCCCTTCGCCGCGCGGGCGACCGCCTCGACGTCCAGAGCCTCGTCGCTCAGCACCACCACCAGCCGCTCGGCGCCCTTTCCGGTGAACTCGACGCTCCCGGGGAGGAACAGTTCCTGCCGGCCGGGACCCGCGGGCAGCGACTTGCCCACCTCGGG
This sequence comes from Archangiaceae bacterium, assembly GCA_023248915.1. GTDB lineage: Bacteria > Myxococcota > Myxococcia > Myxococcales > Myxococcaceae > JAHFDQ01. The sequence continues at coordinate 3,720 of JAHFDQ010000282.1, forward strand.
GTACAGCGGCGTCACCGTCCCCTTCTCGTCGATGGAGACCGAGCTGACGAAGCGGTGTGCTCCTGCCTGCACGCCGATGCGCACGCGCTCGCCCGGGCCGAGCGCCTCGGGCGCCTCGGCCGACGCGTGGCGCTGGGGGCCGTTCGAGGGGCCGGCCACCACCACGTCGATGCCCGCCGCGCCCTTGGTGCGGTTGCCGCCGAAACCCGGGTTTCCCGACTCGAGCAGCGTGTAGGCCGAGACGCTCACCAGGCACCCCGCGGCCACCGCCATCAGGGGGAACAGCCGGCGCGTCGCGGGCGCGGGTTTGGTGCGTTGCGTCCGCGCCGCCCGCTCGACTCCGGCCGCGAAGCGCTCGAAGGGAATTTGCGCCTCGAAGCGCCGCTGCTCGTCGGCCAGCGCGCGCAGCCTCGAGCCGCACTCGGCGCAGGCGCCGGCGTGGGCGCGGTCGGCCTCGCCGTCGGGGCCGGCTAGCTCGCCTCCGTGCAGCCGGCGCAGCTTCAAGTCTCCCACGTGGGTGTCGGTGCTCATGGGGCGAAGTCCCTTCCGGCCGCGGCCGAGAAGGCCTGCAGGCGTTTGCGAATCGTCGGTACCGACCGGCCGAGGAGCGTCGCGACTTCCTCGAGCGTCATTTCGTCGACGTGGTAGTGGACGGCCGCCGTCTGCGTCTCGACGTCGAAGCGCGAGAGCAGCCGGCGCACCTCGTCGCGCAGCTCGACCACCGGCGGGCCCGGGTTTCCCTCGGGCCGGGCGAGCTGGTCGCGCTCGTACCGGCCGCGCCAGCCGGCGCCGTCGGCGCGCAAGAGGTTCAGGCAGTGGTGGGTGCTGATTCGGACCAGCCAGGTCACCGGGGAGGACTCGGCGCGGAACTCGTTCCAGCTCACCAGGGCCTTGGCGAACACGTCTTGCATCGCATCCTCCGCCGCCGTCGCGTCCTTCAACAGGTACTGGCATCGGCCGTACACCGTGCCGCCGTACTTCGAGTACAGCTCGCGCAAGGACTCTCGGCGGCCGGCGTCCTTGCCCCCTTCGATGAGCTCGAGCGCGGGGCGGGTCACTGGCGCACTCCGGGCGTCCTGCGACCGTCCTCGACTCCGCTCGGACTGAACGGAATTAGCCGTTCACCCCGAGCGCAGCGAGGCGGAGTCGAGGGGCTGTCCTCGACTCCGCTCGCGTTGAACGGAACCTGCGTTCCGCGATGAGAGCCACACCCGTTCTGGGCTGTGTCGCTCATCGCCGTCGCCGACTACGGGACCAGCGGGGCCAGCGTCGAGTACTCGGCGCTGGCGAACGAGCAGCCCGCGCTCTCGGTGCCCCAGACGCTGGCGGGGGTCGTCCACGAGGTGGCCAGGTACTGGCTGGCGAAGTTCTCGTCCCAGCATTCGGACGCGGTGGCGACGGTGGTGACCAAGTCGCCGCCGGTGGCCTTCACGTCGGACCGGCCCGCGCCCGTCTGCAGCCAGCGGCTCTTGATGGCCATGTTTTCGACGGCGACGCGGCCGTTCTTGCCGTTGTCCAAGTCCTTCGCCATCTGGAACTGGAAGCTGCCGCCGTTGGCCGGGGTGGCGTCGTACTTGTAGTTGGCGTCGACCAGCTTGCCGGTCTCGTTGTCCTTCACCTGGTGGAAGTCGATGTCGATGGTGACGTCGGCCGTCGCGTTCGCGCGCGCGTAAGTGAAGGTCGCGGTGCCGACTTCCGGGCCGTGCTCGGGCAGCTTCGAGATCTTGTCCCAGTCGAGCAGGAAGGTGCCGTTGCCGTAGTTCTCGGTGGGCGACCCCGCAGCGTCGGTGGCGACCGTGTGCGAGCCGGAGAGGATGATCTTGAACTCCGAGTCGGCCTCGGCCTTCCCCTTGCTCTCGAGCATGTACGTGTACGCGTCGTCACCCGTCTTGGTGACGGTGAACTTGTAGGTGTTGGGAGACAGCGCCTCGGTGTGCGGCCCCCAGACCGCCGTGTCGCTGGTCAGGCTGGTGGGGGGATAGTTCGAGATGGCCTTCACCAGCCCGAGGACGGAAACCGTCGCGGTGTTGCAGACCACCGTGATGGTGCGCGTGAACAGGTAGAAGTTCGCGGTCTCGCCCTGAAGTCCGTCGTGCCGCTGCGCCTCGCCCGTCAGCGCCGAACCCTTGGCCGGGACGTCCACCTTCACGTCCTTCGCCTGGGGAATGCCCTTTCGAAACAGGTCTGCCTTCTGGCTGCTGATGCCGCAGGCGCTGAGGAGGACGATGCTGGCTACGGCTGCGATGCGCTTCATGGTTTCTCCTATTGGGGTTGGGTGCCGCCCCGCCGGCGGCCCCGTTCGTGAAATGGACACAGCCGGCGCGAATAATAGAAAGGGCCTCGCGCGAACGGAAGAAAGTCCAGTCGGAATAGAGGCTTGCGGGGGCGCGGCTAGATCTTCCCGCCCGTCAGCACGATGCGGTTCACCGGGCTGCGGCTCTCTCCCACCGAGCTGACCCGTACCGCGGCGCGGTCGAACACCGGGCACCGCGTCTCGCAGATGCCGCAGCCCCAGCACTTGTCCAGGTCGACGTGGGGGCGCTTCAGCGTCTTCTGCCTGCCGTCTCGCGTCGTCACCGTCTCGAGCTTGAAGAAGATGGCCTTGGGGGACGTGGGGCAGACCTCTTCGCAGACGATGCAGTCGACGTCGTTGGCCCAGGGCAAACACCGGCCGCGGTCGAAGTAGGCCGAGCCGAGGCGCACCGGTTCGGTCGCCGGCGGCGCGCCCACCTTCTCGGCCACCGCCAGCGTGTGAATGGCGCCGGTCGGGCACACCGTGCCGCACAAGACGCAGCTCTGCTCGCAGTAGCCGATGCGCGGCACCAGCACCGGGCTCCACAGCCCTTCCAGCCCGGCCTCGATGAGCGAGGGCTGCAAGCCTCCGGTGGGGCACACCTTCATGCACGCGCCGCACTTGATGCAGCGGGAAAGGAAGGCCGGTTCGTCGAGCGCCCCCGGAGGGCGGATGCGGTTGGGGTGCGGCCGCGGTTCGCTGCCGTCGGACGCGCGCAAGAGCGGCACCGCCACCGCGCCGGCGACTCCGGCGGCCACCCAGCGCCTTCGCTCGAAGTCGACCTTCTTCTCGGGCGCGGTCGCGCCTGGGAGGAATTCGTAGGTGATCGCTCCGCGCGGGCAGGCGTCGGTGCAGTTCAGGCACAGCATGCACTCCGCGACGCTGATGTCGCCGGCGGGGTTGGCGGCCCCCTGGCAGTCGGCGGCGCAGGCCTCGCAGTCGGTGCACAGCTTGGCCTTCCGGTTCAGCCGGAAGAGCGCCAGCTTCGAAGTCAGCCCGAGCAGCGCGCCCAGCGGGCACAGCACCCGGCAGTAGAAGCGCGGGTAGACGAGGTTCAGCGCCAGCGCGCCGAAGAACCAGAAGGCGACGAAGGTGCCGAACTGGAAGTGGCGCTCGCCCTGGTACAGCCCGAACGCCGAGTTGCTGACGGCGGGGACGACCGACGTGGACAGGCCGCGCCAGGTCGAAGCGATGGGGTCGAGGAGGCCAATCTGCTCGCTGCCCAGCGCGGCCATCGCGAGCATGGCGAACAGGAGGAGGTACTTGATGCGCTGGCTCGGCCGCGGCGCGTTGGCCTTCGCCCGTTCGGGAATCTTCTTCTTCCGCACCGCCCAGCCGATGACGTGGTGGAGCACCCCCATCGGGCAAATCCACCCGCAGAAGAAGCGCCCGAGCACGAGCGTGAGCACGACCAGCGGAATCGCCCAGACGAGGTGGGGGTGCAGCGAGTGGCTGGACAGCGCCGTGGTGAGCGCCACCAGAGGATCGAGTCCGAGGAACCACTCGACAGGGTACGAACGCAACAAGGGCGCGGTGGTCAGGAACAAGAGGGCCAGGAACAGGCCCAGGAAGACGACCTGGTACGCGCGGCGCGCCTGGCGAAACACGCTAGCCGCGCCCTCGACGCCGCCGGGCGGCCACCGCCAGCGCCGCGACGGCCGCGGCCACCAGGCCCGAAGAGGCCGCCGACGCGCTGCACGCGCAGGTGCCGAGGATCTCGCTGGAGCCGTTCGGGGCCGAGACCGCCACCGTGAACTGCCGGGTGATTTCCAGCGGAGCGGCCGCGGTGTCCCGTACCACCAGGTTGAACTCGACCGTTCCTTCGCTCGCCAGCGTTTCTTCAT